>NZ_JAAAPJ010000002.1 GCF_009909145.1 Corallococcus silvisoli | reverse complement strand
CCGCCGGAGCAGCGCGGCTTCCTGGAGGCGCAGAAGAAGGTTCAGCAGGACTCGCAGATCATGAGCACGATCACGAACCTGATGAAGAAGATGGACGAGATGGCGATGGCGGCCATCAACAACCTGAAGTAGTCGCAGGCAGGTTGAGTGGTTCGCTCCGGCCCCGCGCTGGTGCTCCTTCGGGGGTACTGGTCCGGGGCCGGCGGCGTTTGGGCGACCTGGGGACCCCTGGTGGAGATCCAGAAACTTCCCTAGCCTTGCTGCCGATAACCTTGAAAACCGCATTTTGAACGAGGTTGCCTCATGGGCTCCAACACCATCTCCCGCACCCCCGCCGCATCCCCCACGGTCCGGACCAGCGCCCCGACGCAGGCGAACCCGGCCGCTTCCAACCAGGCCATGCGCGAGCTGAACACCATCAGCACGCAGCTCAAGCAGGCCTCCACGCAGCAGCCGGCCGCGAAGCAGGCCTCGGCTGGGAACGCGCAGCAGGCGGGCCGCCAGGCCGTGAACGACCTGTCGCAGCAGTACCTGGGCATCCTGAACGAGACGTCCGGCAAGCGCGCGCTGGAGACGGCGCAGGGCAAGGTCGACGCGTTCGTCGCGGCCAACCCGAACGCGACCCCGGAGCAGATCCAGGCCGAGGCCAAGAACCAGCTCAACAAGGCCTCCTCCGCCGAGTACATCTTCAAGTCCATCATCGACAAGTCGATGAACGACATCATGGCGAAGGTGCAGGAGCGGATTGACGATCAGAAGTAGTCCTCTGGCCCATGCCTTGGAAGGGTCCCCGTCTGGAACTGGCGGGGGCCCCGGGCTAGACTCCCCGCCGCTGCTGTCCCCGCCCCGGTGAACGCGCCGATGACGACTGAATCCAAGGCCACGGTGTCGAACGACAACGCGAAGCCCCTGTCTGGCCCGGAGATGCTCGAGCGGGCCACGGAGGGCTTCAACCTTTTCCAGGAGGGACACTTCAGCGAATCGCTGAGCCTCTTTGAGAAGCTCGCGTCGATGGACCCGACCGAGGCCTACTTCCAGACCGCCCTGGGCGCCTGCCACCTGGCGCTGGAGGACCTGGACACCGCGGTGGCGTGCTTCAACCGCGCCATCGAGTTGGACCCCACCGACATCACCCCCTTCGTCAACCGGGGCGAAGCCTTCCTTCGCCAGGGCCGGGTCTCCGACGCGGCCCGTGACTTCCAGCATGCCGTGTCGCTGGACCCCGAGGACCAGGATCCCCTGAGCCGTCGTGCGCGCATGCTCGCCGCCGCGGCCCTGGAGAGCTCGGACGAGGCTTCGGAATCCGAAGCCCCCGACGACCGCTCGTAGCCTGACCCGAGGCTCCCTCTCTCGCCAGGGGGAGCCATCCCCCCCTTGGGATTGGGGGCGGGCACGGACTAGGATGGCGCCCGACGATGGCCAACGCCGATCCGAACAGCTTCCTGAACAAGTACTCCGACATTGTCCTGGCGGTGGTCGTCGTGGCCATCGTCGGGATGATGATCGTCCCGCTGCCGACGCTCATCCTGGACGTCTTGCTGACGCTGAACATCAGCTTGTCGGTGGTACTGCTCCTCATCTCCCTCTACGTGCCCAGCGCGCTGTACCTGTCGTCGTTCCCGACGATCCTGCTGATCACGACGATGTTCCGCCTGTCGCTCACCATCTCCACCACACGCCTCATCCTGCTGACCGGCGATCCCGGCGAAGTGGTGGTGGCGTTCGGTAACTTCGTGGTGCAGGGCAACTTCGTCGTCGGCGCCATCCTCTTCCTCATCCTGGTGGTGGTGAACTTCATCGTCATCTCCAAGGGCTCGGAGCGCGTCGCGGAAGTGGCCGCGCGCTTCACCCTGGACGCGATGCCTGGCAAGCAGATGTCCATCGACGCGGACCTGCGCGCGGGCGTCATTGATCAGGATCAGATGAAGAAGAAGCGCCGCGACCTGGAGCGTGAGAGCCAGCTCTTCGGAGCCATGGACGGCGCGATGAAGTTCGTGAAGGGCGACGCCATCGCGTCCATCATCATCACGGTCATCAACATCGTCGGTGGCCTCATCATCGGCGTGACCCAGAAGGGCCTGTCCGCCGGCGACGCCGCGCAGAAGTACACGCTGCTCACCATCGGTGACGGCCTCGTCGGCATGATCCCGGCCATCCTCATCTCCACCTGCGCCGGCATCCTGGTGACGCGCGTGGGCGGCGAGGAGGAGGGCGCGCACCTGGGCAAGGACGTGGGCAGCCAGCTCACCGCCTTCCCGAAGGCCATCGCCATCGCGTCGGCCATGCTCGTGGGCCTGGGCCTCATCCCCGGCCTGCCCAAGATTCCCTTCTTCCTCTTGGGCGCGGGCGCGGGCTTCGGCGCGTGGTCGATGATGCGCAAGCGCGACGAGGCCCTGGCCGCCGAGGAAGCGGGCCCCGCGATGGAGTCCAGCTTCGGCACGCCGGTGTCCTCCGAGCCTCCGCCCAAGGAGCAGCTCAACCCGGACTCGGAGCTGTTCATCCCCGTCGTCACCCCCATCGTCCTGGAGGTGTCCGACGCGCTGGTACCCTTCGTGGACTCGAGGCAGGACGGCGGCAAGTTCCTCTTCGAGCTCATCCCGTTCATGCGCGACGGGCTCTTCGTGGAGCTGGGCGTCCGCTTCCCCGGCGTGCGCGCGCGCGGCAACGGCGGCCTGCCGCCCGGGGCCTACCAGATTCAAATCAACGAGGTCCCCGTCGTCACCGGCCAGGCCACCCTGGGCCACATCCTGGTGAACGACACGGTGGATCGCCTCAAGCTGATGAACATCCCCGGCTTCGAGGCCATCAACCCCGCGACGCGCCAGCCCGCCGCGTGGGTGCCGGAGCAGTTCCGGGAGACGCTCGAGTCCGCGGGCCTCACCACCTGGGACGTGCCCGGCTACATCATCCTGCACACCGCCGCCGTGCTGCGGAAGAACGCCCGCGAGTTCGTGGGCGTGCAGGAAACGCAGACGATGCTGGAGCAGTTGGAGAAGGCGTTCCCGGCCATCGTGAAGGAGGTCGTCCCGAAGATCGTCAACGTGCTCAAGCTGACGGACATCCTCGGGCGCCTGGTGGAGGAGGAGATCTCCATCCGCGACCTGCGCGGCATCCTCCAGGCCTTGTCGGAGTACGGGCAGGTGGAGGCCGACAACGTCATGCTCACGGAGCATGTCCGCGCCTCGCTCCGCCGCTACATCTCCCACAAGTACGCGCGCGGCACCGGCACGCTGGTGGTGTACCTGCTCGACCCGAACATCGAGGAGGCCATCCGCAGCTCCATCAAGCGCACCTCCGCGGGCGCCCACCTGGCGCTGGAGCCGGAGATCGCCCAGGAAATCGTGGGCGCGGTGCGCTCCGAGTGCGGACACCTGCCGCCCAGCGCCCAGCGCCCCGTCATCCTCACGGCGATGGACATCCGCCGTTACGTGCGCAAGCTGCTGGAGTACGAGTTCAACCCCTCGTTCTCGATCCTCAGCTACCAGGAGCTGTCGCCCGAGCTGAACATCCAGCCGGTGGCGCGCATCTCCTCCGGCCGGTAGTCCGCCGGGGCCTCGTGCCCCTGCGCGGGACGCGCCGCCTCCGCCGGGGACCTCCGGACGTGAGGCGGCTCCACTCGACTTCCCGTCACTGTGTGGAGGCGGCCCCCATCCAGGGGCCTGCCCGTGCCGCGGCGCCGCTCAGGCGCCCGCGAGCACGGCGATCATCAACACCAGGAAGCTCAGTCCCACCACGCCCATGACGATGAGCGGGACGAGCTTCTTCTTGTCCGACAGCGCTCCCATGCTGGCCGCGGGTTCCGGCTCGGGCTCCGGCTCCGGCATGGCTTCGCCCATGGAGCCGTCGCCTTCGGGCGAGGGCTCTTCGGAGGAGGCCGCGGATGAATCCTCGGAGGGGGCAGGCTCCTCCGGCGGCGGGGGGGCAGGCTCTGGTTCAGGCTCCGGCGGGGGCGGCTCCTCACGGCGGGGCGGGGAGGGCCGCGGCGGGGATGGAGCCGGCGCGCTGGCGGGGCTCGGCTCCGCGGAGAGGCTCACCGCCGGCTCGTCGGGGGGCTCGGCGGGGTCGACGTAGACGAAGCGGGTGGCGCCAATCTCCAGCTCGTCGCCGTCCTTGAGCGCCTTGCGGTTCACCCGCTTCTTGTTGACCTTGATGCCGTTGCGGCTGCCCAGGTCCTCCACGTGCGTGCCGGACCAGTCGCGGCGCACCTTGGCGTGCTTGCGGGAGACGAGGTCGTCCTTGAGGATGACGTCGGCTTCCTTCTCGTCGCGGCCGAAGACGTGCTCCTGCGCCTCCGAGATTTCGATGCGCTGGCCCTCGCGCGGGCCGTTCATGTAGCGCAGGAAGCGCTCCTCGCCGCCCGCGAGGCCGCGCATCACGTCCTTCACCATGCCGCGCGCGATGAAGGACGTCTTGTCACTCACGTCCGGGGCGATCTCCACCACCTTGTCGAAGCGGACGTCGTACTGCGCGATGGCGATCACGTCGCCGTTGCGCAGCAGCTCCTTCTCGCCCTTGGGCAGCGTCTTCCCGTTGATCTTCGTGCCGTAGGCGCTGCCCAGGTCCTCCAGGAAGTAGAGGGTGCCTTCCTGGCTGATGCGCGCGTGGTTGCGCGACACCGCCTGCTGCGGAAGCACCACCTGGCAGGTCTTGTCGCGCCCCAGGGTGATGACGGAGTCGTCGAGGACGACCTCCTTCCCGGAGGCGCCTCCGGCCTCGCTGCGCTGCGTAACGGTCAGACGGACGCTCATCGCGTGTGTCGCTACCCGAAGGGACGGCTAGAACGAGTCGTTGGCGAGGAATCTCTCACACGCCTGATACTCGGTGGGGAATTCCTCGGAGGTACCAAACTTCATGAAGTTCTTGCACGCCGTCTGTGCGTGGGTCTGCTTGTGGGCCTCCGAGAAGATCTGGAACAGGCCGAAGTGGCAGGGCGCGAACTTGGCGTCCAGCTTCACGCACTTGCGGTAGGCGGCTTCCTCTTCGGTGAGCAGGCCCTTCTCGCGGTACTGGCGCGCGAGCAGGTACATGGCCGGGGCGCTGTTCTCCGCGGTCTGCGTGTCCTTCAGCTCCTTGAGCGCGGAGTCCGTCAGCGCCACCTTGCGCTGGGCGACGGCGAGGTTGTTGAGGCAGCTGGAGTTCTTCTCATCAAGGCGGGCGCAGTTGCCAAAGGCCTCGCGGGCCTCCGCGAAGCGGCTCTGCTCCATCAGCACCGTGCCCAGGTCGTGCCACACCTCCGCGGAGTCCGGGGTGAGCTGGGCGGCCTGCGAGATGTGCTCGAAGGCCGTCTCCAGGTCCTTCTCCTCGTAGGCCATGATGCCCAGGTTGTGGTGGGCGTTGGCCACGTTGGGGTTGACGGCGAGCAGGGTGTCGAACTCCTTGCGGGCCTGCTTCGTCTTGCCCATCTTCATGAAGGTGAGGCCCAGGTCGTAGCGCGACTCCAGGTTGTCCGGGTTCACCTGCAAGGCGCGCTTGAAGTTGTCGTGGGCCTTTCCGTAGGCGCCTTCCTCCAGGTAGAGGACGCCCAGGTTCTGGTATGCCTGGAGGTGCTCCTGGTTGAAGCGCAGGGCCTTGATGAAGAACTCCTTCGCCTTGCCCTTGTTGCCCGAGTACATGGCGATGAGGCCCTTGTTGGCCCACAGGTCCGCGTACTGGGGGGAGAACTCCAGGCCCAGGTTGCAGTAGGTCTCCGCCTTCTGCAGGTCCCCGTTGGCCATCTCCTGCGCGCACAGCTCGTTGTTGATGAGCGCCCGCTCATGCGGCGGGGGCGTGCTGAGACAGCCCGTGGTGGTGGTCAGGGCAGCGGCGGCGGTCAGGGTCAGGACGAGGCGGCGAAGACGCATGGCCGACCGAGTGTAGGAGAGCGCCACCCCATCAGGCAACGGCGGCCTTGTGCTGAATCAGCGCTGTTTTCCAGGGGTTATGCCGGCTGTAGAGTGCCCCGTCATGCGGACCTACTTTTGTGCCTTTGGCTTGCTCGCCGCCCTCCTGGGAGCGGCTCCTGCTCACGCGCAGTTCTCCAACCGGAGCCTGGGGGTGTCCCTGGGCTACATGGACTTCAACCGCACCGCGGGCCTCGACAAGACGCCGTTCCTCGGGCTGGACGCCAGCCTCTACGTCGAGAACGGCTTCGAGGTCGTCTCCCTCTCGAAGTTGATGTTCCCGACGGACACCTACGCCAGCCCGAAGAAGCGCGTGGTGGGGTTGGCGCCGTCGCTGGGCATCCGCTACCTGCTGATGGAGGAGTCCATCCGCCCGTACATCGGCACGGACATCAGCTACCTCATCGTGTTCAAGGAGAGCATCAGCAACTTCGTGGGCATCGGGCCCAACGCGGGCGTCGACTTCTTCGTCACCGACTCCGTGAGCCTGGGCCTGCGCGTGCAGTACAACTTCTACATCGCCCTCAACGAGGATACGCAGAAGTCGCTGACGGGTTCGGTGGGCGCGGCGGCGTACTTCTAGGCGGGGGCGCGGACCTCCCCGGGCGCTGCGCCGGGGCGGGCAGCAGGGTGGCGGCGACCAGCAGCGTCCACTTCTCATCGGAGAGGTGGGCGGGCTTCTCCATCGCGAGCGAGTCCTGGAGCCGGGCGCCCAGCGCGGAGAACAGCGTGAGGCGGGCCTCCATCCGGAGCTCCTCTCGCCGCAGGGCCGCGGACAGCACCACCTCCCGCTCCTCGGTGGACAGCCGCTTCACGCGCGAGACGAACAGCGGATCCGCCAGGAGGCCCTCTTCGCCCCGGGTCTCCAGCGCGGAGGGCACCTTGAGGCGCCGCTCGCGCACGACGATGGTGCCGGCGAGCAGGTCCCCCAGCCGCTGGTGCGAGCGCGACAGCAGCGCCACCGAGCCGCCCACCAGGTAGAGCAGCGGCAGCCGGTCCACGACGCGCGCCAGGTTGCGCAGGGCGGCGTGGTAGAAGCCGATGCGCACGCCGCTCTCCTGGATGACCCGCAGGGACATCACGCGCTTGCCCACCGTCTGGCCCGCCCACGCGGTCTCCAGCGCGATGCCGTAGCCCCAGTCCACCAGGAAGTACACGACGATGCCCAGCGCGCTGGCGAACCCCGGGAAGGCCACCATCCCCACTTGGAACACCAGCAGCACCGACGCCGTGGCGAAGGCGACGATGAGCGCGTCCAGCAGCCACGCCAGGAACCGCGCGTACACCCCCGCCAGGGTGAAGCGGAACTCCACGTACTCCGGGGTCAGCACCGTGTGGGTGCCGTCGAGCAGGGTGTCGTCGGGAGGCGTCACGGGGCGGCAGTGTACGCCACGCGCCCCCCATCCCGTGGGCGCTCCCACGACGGATTCTCCGTGGGAGCCGAAATCACTCTGGAGCCCGGACGCCGCCGGGCAGGCAGGCGTCCAGGCCCAGCCGGAGGGCAGATGCGGGGCGGACTGGAAGAGTGTTATTCGTGAATAGCGGGCTCCCACGCTATCCTGTCCGCATTCCCGCGCCCGTGGCCTCTTCTGAAACCTCATCCTGGAACCGCCGCGTGTTGCCCGCGGGCGCCTTCCAGTTCGCGCTCATCGCCGGGGTGACGCAGCTCAAGACGTCCGCGAACGCGCTGGTGTTGTCGCGCTTCGAATCGCAGGCGCTGCCGTACCTCTACCTGCTGGGTGCGCTGATGACGGCGACGCTCACGCTGCTGCCGCGTGGCCGTCCGGACGCGCCCACGGAGTCCCCGGGAATCCTCACCGGGGTGGGTGGGGTGCTGGCGCTGGGGCTGGCGGCGGCGCTGTCCGCGGGGCAGCGCATGCCGGCGCTGGCGCTGTACCTGTTCGCGGACTGCTTCAGCACCTTCGTGTCGTTCCGCTTCTGGGGCCGCATGGCGTCCGCGTTCGACGCGCGCGAGGCTCGCCGGGCGTTCACGGTGCTCAACGGCTTTGGCATGGGCGGTGGCATCGCGGGCGGCCTGCTGGTGCAGGCGCTGGCGGTGCGGCTGGGTACGCCCCTGGTGGTGGTGAGCGGCGCGGTGAGCCTGCTGGCGGCGGGCGCCATCTTCCACCACCTGCACCGGTCGGAGCCGCCCGTGCCCGCGCGCGCTCGCTCGCAGGCGGCGTGGTTCCCGGCGTGGAGCTACCTGGGGGAGAGCCCGTACGCGCAGGTGCTGGCGGCGCTGGGCATCGCGTTCGCGGTGGTGTCGTCCTTCGTGGACTACCTGTTCCGGCTACGCGTGGAGGGGACGCTGAGCGAGGACGGGCTGGCGGCGCTCTTCGGGTCGCTGCAGCTGTGGATTGGCCTGTTCTGCGTGGCCTTCCAGCTGCTGGTGGCGGAGCGGCTGCTCAAGCGCATGGGCCTGCTCATGTACCTGGCGCTGGTGCCGCTGGTGCTCGCGCCGCTGGCGGGCGCCACGCTCGTCACCGGGCAGCTGTGGCCGGTGCACCTGTTGCGGCTGGTGGAGACGGCGGTGAGCTACTCCATCCTTCCGGTGGGCATCCAGCTGCTGTACGCGGCGGTGCCGGACGAGCAGCGCGAAGGGCTGCGCAGCGCGGTGGACGGCCTGTTGCGCAAGGGCGGCGTGGTGCTGGCGGGCCTGATGCTCATTGGCGCGGGCCGGGCCGCCACCGGCGTCACCATGGCGGTGGCGGTGGTGTTCCTGTGCGCCGCGCTGGGCCTGTTGCTCGTGCGCCTCAAGCCCGCGTACCTCACGGCGCTGGGCGAGCAGGTGGGCGCGCACGAAGAGGAAGAGGTGGAGCTGGGCGGCGAGGCGCAGAAGCTGCTCGTGGATGCGCTGGGCGCGTCCACGCCGGAGCGGGTGCTGCGCGCGGTGGACATGCTGGAGCAGGCGGAGGCCGCGCCGCTGCGCCACCACCTGGCCGCGCTCTTGAGCCACCCGCATGAGCGCGTGCAGGAGCGCGGCGTCACGCTGGCCCTGTCCATGGATGCGCGGGAGCTGGCGCCCATGCTGGAGCGGCTGGTGGAGGAGGGGCCCCGGCGCCCCCGCGACCAGGCCGTGTGGGCCCTGGCCCGCCTGTCGCCGGAGCGCGCGGAGCGGCTCCTGCCGCCGCTGCTGACGAGCCCCGACGTGGGCCTGCGGTCCGCGGCCATTGGCGCGCTGATGCGCACGCAGGGCAACTCCGCGGCGCTCGAGTCGCTGCGGGAGCTGTTGTCGAAGGGAGACCACGCGCCCGTGGCCGAGCGGCGCGAGGTGGCGCGGCTCCTGGGCCGGCTGAAGGATCCGCGCTTCGCGGGGCCGCTGTCGCTCTACCTGGAGGACATGGACCTCTCCGTGCGGCGCGTGGCGCTGGTGGCGGTGGGCGAGGGCGGCTACGTGGAGCTGGCGCCGCGCCTGCTGCCCTTCCTCACCTGGCGCGAGGAGCGCCCGGCCGCGCGCGAGTCGCTGGTGCAGCTGGGCGACGCGGTGACGCCGCTGCTGGAGCTGCAGCTCAACAACAAGGCCGCGCCCCTGGCCATGCGGATGCAACTGCCCCGCGTGCTGCGCGGCATCGGGACGTCGGCGGCGCTCAACGCGCTGCTGTTCTCCAACGTGCGCGACGACGCGGGGCTGCACTTCCGCATCGGCGCGCAGCTGTCGCGGCTTCGCGAGGAGCAGCCCGACCATCCGGTGGACGTGGACCGCATCCACGAGGCCCTGGGCCGCCGCCGCGACACGTACCGCCAGCTGGTGGGCGCCTTCCGCGACGTGCAGGCGGCGCTGGGGCCGCAGTCGCTGCTCACCCGCGCGGTGGGCGACCGGTTGGACCAGGCGCTGGAGCTGTCGTTCTTCCTCCTGGGCCTGCTGCATCCGCCCCAGGCGATGCGGCGCATCCACCAGCACCTGGTGGGCAATGACTCGCGCCGGCGGGCCTATGCGCTGGAGCTGCTGGAGAACCTGGTGGCGGTGGAGGAGCGCGAGCTGGTGATGGAGCAGGTGGAGGCCCACCACCGCGAGCTTCCGCCCGGCGCGCCGGGCCGGCTGTGGCGCCGGCTGGCGGGGCTCGTGCAGAGTGAGGACCTGGTGCTGCGCGCGTGCGCCCGCCACGTGGCGCGGGTGAACGGCCTGGACGTGCTCCCGCAGGAAGGTGACATGAGCGATACCATCGTCCAACGGATGTTCGCGCTGGAGGGCGTGAGCGTCTTCTCGCAGAGCGACGTGGATGACATCGCCGCCATCGCGGAGGTGGCGCGCGAGGCGTCATACAAGACAGGTGAGCGGCTCTACAGCCAGGGAGACCCGGGCGACGCGCTCTACGTCATCGTCGAGGGCGCGGTGGACGCGTTCCGCAACGGCGAGCACGTGCTGCGCTTCCAGGCCAAGGAGGCCATCGGCGAGGTGAGCCTGCTCGACGGCGCGCCGCGCCCCACGGACATGGTGGCCGCGGTGGACTCCCGCGTGCTCGTCATCGACCGGCGCGACTTCCTGGACCTGCTGGCGGACCGGCCGGAGCTGCTCACGGGCTTCTTCCGCTCCGTGAGCCAGCAGCTGCAGAGCGTCATCGACCTGCCGGCGCGGCGGGAGGAGGGCCAGCGGCTGGAGCTGGGCGCTCCACAGCAGCCGCACGCGCCGCTGGAGGGCATTGGCGGACTGCCCCCCGAAGGCAACGCGCCCTCCGACGTCTGAGCTCAGTCCCCCGCGCTGTGCGGGGGCGGCGAGTCGCCGGGCTTGAGCGCGGGGGGCTGCTGAGGATCCAGGCCAATCAGGTGGGCTGAGGCCACCGGGATGAACGGCCGCGTGAAGCAGCGGAAGGGCGGGATGCTCCCCACGAAGCGGGTGAACGCGAGCCCCGCGAAGACCCAGGGCTGCCGCTCCACGCACGCGACCGGCGAGGCGACGGGCTCCGTCCTGCGCGTCATCACCGCCGCGTACCAGCGAAAGAGCCCCCAGCGCAGGAAGGGCAGGCCACGCGCCATCTGGGCCCAGCCGCGCAGGAACCAGGAGGGGCGCGTGACGGGGGCCACCCAGGCCCGGTCGCTCTTGGCGGCGGTGAAGACGATGAGCCACCAGAAGCCCCAGAGGCTGCTGAGCGCGGTGAACACGGGCTTGGCCCAGAGCACGGGCGTGGTGATGAGCGCCAGCGCGGGGAAGCCCATCGCGAAGAGCATGAAGGCCCTCCAGCGGCGCTGGAGCTTGGCTCGCATCCAGGGGAAGTTGAGGCGCACGCGCGGGATGATGTCCGGGTCCTCGGGCGGCACGCCCGTGGCGAGGCTCGCCTCGCGGGAGATGGCCGTGTGGTAGTCGCGCGACAGGGCGACGACGATCCACTGCACCGCGCTCAACGAGCCGAAGAACAGCGCCCAGAACTCCCAGCTGCCCAGGAAGAAGACGCCTCCGCGCAGCGTGGGCGCGTCGATGTCGAGCCCCTTCTTCTGTTTCTCCCGCTGGACGCGCGGTCCCTTGGTGGCCGCGGTGTCCCGTGCCGCTTCCGCGTCCCGCGCCGCCTCCGCGACGGCGGCGCGGATGGTGGTGGCCAGCTCGTCGCCCAGGGTGTCGCCGTCGTCCGCGGCCTTGTCGGCCGCCTCCTCGGAGTCAGCGCGATCCGCGGCATGCTCGGCGGCGTTCTTCGCGGCCGCCTCCGCCGCGTCCGCCGCGATTTCCGCGGCCTCGTCCAGCGGCATGGCGCCCTGCTTGCCCGAATTGACGGCCTCCGCGATGAGCGCCGCCACCGCCTTGGTCACGGCCACCGCCTCGTCCTTCTTCATGGCGTCGCCCTGGCGCTCGCGGGCCTTCAGCGCGGCGTCCAGCGCCTTCGCCCGCGCCTCGATGCGCGCCTCGGCCCGGGTGCGTGCCTCCTCGTTGAGGGGCGTCCGCTCGTGGGAGGAGGGCACCCGCTCGTGATTCGTGCTGTCGCCGACCTCGTTGAGGGCCCAGGCCCCGGCGATGGCCAGCAGGAACGCCGTCTGCAGCGCCGTCACCCGCACGTAGGTCGCGCGCACGGCGGGGTTCGCCAGCGTGGTCCGGGCGATGTGGAATGGCAGCGTCACGCCATAGAAGAACTGGCGGATCCGCCCCGGGGGCAGCTGCCCCTTCGCGGACTGGAAATGCTCCGCGCCGCCGCGGACCTCGCCCCACAGTTTCCAGGCCAGGTTCCGGCCGTGGGGGGCCTCCTGGCCGGTAGGAGTCCCGCCGTCCGTTTCATCTCGTAAAGGCTTGAAATCCTTGCCTTTCATGCCCGTCATTGCGTCACGCTACCACGTCGGGGATGTGCTAAAGGCCCGGCCGTGAACCCGAACCTTCCCTCGCTGCGTCCCTTCCGTCGTCCTTCCCGCCAGCTGTGGCTGTCGTCCGGCGCGCTGGTCCTCGCCCTGGGAGCCCTCGCGGGTTGTGAAAAGACTCCCCCGCCGGCTCCGCCCCCGCCCCCCGCGGCGGAGCCCGCGAAGCCCACGGTGCCCTCCGAGGTGACGGTGCTCGTCACCGGCAGTGCGCGTGGCCAGCTCCTGCCCGTCGAGGGCAAGGGCGGCGCCGCGGAGCTGATGGGCCGCTGGGTCAATGACGAGAAGCACTGTGCCGGTCCGCTGAAGGGTGGCCAGGCGACCTGTCCGGATGCCGGCACGCTCGCCCTGACGACGGGCGACCTGTGGACGGGCCCGGCCATCTCCTCGTTCTTCCTGGGGGCTCCGACGGCGGAGGTGATGGGGCACATGGGGTATGCGGCCTCCGCGCTGGGCAACCACGAGCTGTCGTACGCCAAGGACTCCTTCATGAAGAACCGCGCGGCGGGGGGCTTTCCCTTCCTGGCGGCGAACCTGAAGGTGACGGACGAATCGCTGGCGAAGGACCTGGCCATGCCGGCGTTCCAGGTCTTCGACCGCCGGGGCCTGAAGGTGGGCGTGGTGGGCCTGACGTCGCAGAAGACGGTGCGCACGGCGATGTCCGGCCGCGCGGAGGGCCTGGAGGTGACGCCCAACGAGGACGCGCTGGCGACCGCGGTGCCCGAGGCGCGCAAGGCGGGCGCGGACGTCATCGTCGTGGTGGCGGACCAGTGCCCCACGGACCTGCAGCCGGTCGTCGCGAAGCACCCGGACTGGAAGGTCTCGCTGGTGGCCGGTGGCCGCTGCGGCGCCCAGGCCACCGGCTCCAAGACGGAGGGTGACACGACCTATGTGTCGCTGAGCCGTGGCTTTGATTCGTACGCGCGCGCGCGCTTCACGTTCGATCCGGCGAAGCCCGCGGGTCAGAAGCTGACCGGCGTGGAGACCCAGGTCGTCGAGGTGACGGGCGGGACGCCGGACGCGGAGACGGCGAAGCGCATCGCCGAGTGGCAGGCGAAGGTGGACCAGGCGCTGGGCCGGAAGATTGGCTTCACCAAGACGGGCATCGCCCAGGACTCGCCGCTGATGGCGAAGTGGGTGGCCGGCGCGGTGCGCACGCAGCTCAACACCGACGGGGCCATCCTCAACAAGGGCGGCCTGCGCAACAGCCTGCCCAAGGGCGAGGTGACGCTGGGCAGCGTGTACTCGGTGATGCCGTTCGAGAACTCGCTGCTCACCGTGAAGCTCAACGGCGAGGAGCTGGCGAAGCAGCTGGCCAACCCCGACGCGCTCGTGGCCGGCTTCACCCCGGCGGGCAAGGGCAAGTTCAAGGACGCCAAGGGCAAGCCGCTGGATCCGAAGAAGGAGTATTCGGTCGCCACCGTGGAGTACCTGTACTTCGGCGGTGACGGCTTCGACTTCGAGAAGCTGGACACGGACCCGGCGGAGACGGGCATGGCGTGGCAGACGCCCGTCGTCGAGTGGACCGAGGCCCAGGCCTCCACCGAGGCCAAGCCGCTGGAGAAGCTCATCAAGTAGCAGGCGGCCTGTCCGGAGCACCGGGGCGCCGGCGCCTTCCCTTCGCGGGGACGGCGGCCGGCGCTTCGCCGTTTCCAGGCTCGGGTAGAGTGGCCCCCATGGAGATGGCGGAGTTCATCGAGACGCGGCGCCCGCGCTGGCAGCAGCTGGAGTCGCTCCTGGACAAGTCCGAGGGCAAGGGCCTGCGCAAGCTGAGCCTGGACGAGGCGCGCTCACTGGGGCGGCTGTACCGCTCCGTCTCCAGTGACCTGCTGTGGGTGCGCGCGCGGAGCGGCTCCGCGGAGGTGAGCGCGTACCTCAACGACCTGGTGGGCCGGGCCTACGCGTTGACCTACCCGGGCACGCGGCCCCGGCTCGCGGACGTGTGGGCGTTCGTGGCGCGCGGCTTCCCGGCGCTCCTGCGCCATGAGTGGCGGATGTACGCGGCGGCGGTGCTGCTGCTCCTGGCGGGCATGGGCTTCGGCTACGTGGGCATGGTGGTGGATCCGGACGCGGCGCAGTACCTGGTGCCCGGGGACCACCTGAGCCTGGACCCGGTGAAGCGCGCCGCCAGCGAAGCAGTGGGCAAGGACGCGTCCGTGGAGGAGCAGGCCCAGTTCACGACGTTCCTCTTCACGCACAACATCGAGGTGGCCTTCCTGGCGTTCGCGCTGGGCATCACCCTGGGGCTGGGCACGGCGGTGATGCTGTTCGTCAACGGCCTGTTCCTGGGGGCGCTCGCGCAGGTGTACGTGGCCAAGGGGATGGCCGGATGGTTCTGGGCGTGGATCCTCCCGCACGGCATCCCGGAGATCTCCGCCATCTGCATCGCGGGCGCGGCGGGGCTCGTCATCGCGCGCGGCATGGTGGCGCCGGGGGGCCTGACTCGCGGACAGGCCCTGCGCAAGGAGGCGGTGACGGCGGTGAAGATGCTCTTCGGCACGCTGGTGCTGTTCGTGCTGGCGGGCTTCATCGAGGGCACCGTGTCGCAGATCCACCCGCCGAAGCTGTCGGTGGAGTTCAAGATCTCCTTCGCGCTCACCGTGGGCGCGGGCGTGTATGCGTACCTGCTGTCGGACTGGATGCGCGGAATGCGCAAGGGCGCGCGCGCGGGTGGGGCGGCGGAGCAGGCGGGATGAGCGGCGCGCCGGGTTCCATCGCCGACCTGTCCGTGCCTCCGTTGCCGCGAGTGCCGGAGGTGTTGATTGAGTGCCCGCGCTTCTCGATGGTGAAGCGGCGCGCGGATGGCTCCGTGGACTTCGTGTCGCCCGTGCCATGCCCCTACAACTACGGCTCCATCCCGGGCCTGCGCTCGGATGACGGGGACCCGTTGGACGCGGTGGTGCTGGGGCCGCGCCTGCCGCGGGGGATGCGCCTGAGCGTGCCGGTGGTGGCGGTGCTGGGCTTCATCGACGCGGGGAAGGGCGACCCGAAGGTGGTGTGCGGGACGCACCCGATGACGCCCGCGGAGCGCGCCGGCCTGGAGCGCTTCTTCCGCGTCTACGCCCTGTTCAAGCGCGGCCTGCACCGCGTGCGCGGCGACGTGCCTGACACGCGGTTCGTGGGCTGGCTTCGCGAAGGCCCCGAGGCCTGACGCTTCACTCCAGCTCCCGGCTCATCCGCAGGAGCCGGTTGAACTTGAGGCCCTGCTGCTTCGGCCCCATCCACTCCTCCGGCAGGTAGCCCATGCGCGTCCAGAAGCGGTGGGCGGGCGTGTTCTGTTCCAACACCGCGAGCCTGACCCGGCGGCCGCCATGCGCGCGCACGTGGGCTTCGTAGGCGCGCACCACGGCTTCGCCCCGGCCCTGTCCGCGCGCCTCCGGAGCGAGGAGCAGGATGCCCAGGTACCAGTCTCCCGGGACGGGGTAGTCGCGCAGCGCTTCAATCATGCCCGCGAGTCCTCCGTCCGCTGTCCGCAGGGCCAACAGATGGCCCTGGCCGGGCGCGAGCCCGGGAGGGCGTCCGCTGGGAATGTCGCGTGCCTGGTCCGGCAGCGCCGGGCGGCCGTAGGTGAGCTGGAGGAAGTCCTCGCAGCGCTCGAGCAGCGGCTGCATGGACCCTGCCTCCGCGTCAGGGATGGCCTCCGCGGCGAGGTCGCCTGCCTGGAACACGATGGCCATGGTTCTCCTAGAGGACTCCGCGCACCTTGATGTCCAGGTAGCGGTTCACCGCCGCGAGGCTCAGCTCGTCCGGCGCCACGTCCAGCATCTGCACGCCGCCCCGGCTCACGCGGGCCTTGAGGACTTCGCGGTCCGAGAGGAGCTCCGAGGCCACCGCGTGCTGGAACGCCTCTTCTGGGCCAGATGGCGGCGTGTGCAGCAGCTTCTGCAGCGCCGTGTCCTTCACGGACAGGCACAGCGGGACGTGGCGGCGCGCCAGCCGGTGCAGCGGCGCCACCAGCGTTCCGGCCTGCTCCTCGTCGAGGAAGTCGGTGAAGACGCACAGCAGGCTGCGCCGGTGGAGGCGCACGTTCAGCTCCTTGAAGAGCGCCAGGTAGTCCACGTACGTGAGGCTGGGCGTCGCGGAGTAGAGCGTGTCCACCAGCTTGCGGTACTGGCCGCGGCCCGCCGCGGGCGGCAGGTACGCCTTCACGCCGTCCGCGAAGAGCGCCAGCCCCACGCGGTCCCCGTTGCGGATGGCCACGAAGGCGAGGAACAGCGCCGCGTTCACCGCGTGGTCCAGCTTGGTGAGGCCATCCACCTGCGCGGCCATGGACCGCCCCGCGTCCACGCAGATGAGCAGCGCCTGCGAGCGCTCCGACTCCAGCACGCGCGTGACCGGCCTGCCCCGGCGCGCGGTGGCCTTCCAGTCCACATCACGCACGCTGTCGCCCTGGGCGTAGTCGCGCAGGCGCGCGAACTCGCTGCCCCGTCCGTCGCGCCGCAGCTGGCGCAGGCCCAGGTTCACCAGGTCCAGCGCCGCACCCGACAGCAGCAGCCTGCGGGCGCCTCGGAGGTCCGGGTACACCGACACCTGTCGCTCGGCGGCGAAGGTGCGCTCATGCGAGACGAGCCCCAGCGGGCCCTTCACGCGCACGTGCACGGCGCCGAAGCTGAACTTGCCGCGCTTCGCCGGCGTGGCCCGGTACACCCACTGCGTCTGGCTGTCCGGCGTGAGGCGCAGCGTGGCTTCGTCTGGTTCGGTGGCGAAGGACGGGGGCGCGTCGTCCTTCACGCGCACCTCCACCGTGCCTCCGCCCCGGTGCACCAGCCGCAGCTCCACCCGGTTGGCGACGCCGACGTTGAGGCGCTCCGGGAGCGTGCGTTGGACCTCCAGCCGCACGCGGCGGGCCTGGAGGAAGTCGAACGCGGCCAGCGTCACGGCCAGCGCGTCCAACGCCAGCACCGCGCCGCCCAGGCCCGGGAAGAAGCCCGCCAGCGCCATGGGCAGCGCGAGCAGGGCGACGAGCCCCCACAGGCGCTCGGAGGGAATCACCGGGGGACCTCGACGGCCTGGACCACCTCGCGCAGCACGTCCGCGGGCGTGGCTCCATCCAGCTCCGCGTCCGGCGACAGCAGCAGCCGGTGGCGCAGCACGGGGCCCGCGAGGAAGCGCACGTCATCCGGGGTGACGAAGTTCCGGCCCCGGAGCGCCGCCAGCGCTTTCGACGCGAGCAGCAGGTGCACGCCCGCGCGCGGCCCGGCGCCCAGGCGGATGTTGGGCGAGGCGCGCGTCGCCGCCACCAGCTTTCGGATGTACCCCAGGACCGGCGGCTCCACGTTCACTTCGTTGAGCGCCGCGCGCGCCTGGAGCAGGCCCTCCTTCGTCACGGCCGCGTTCACGCCCGCGCGCGCCAGGTCTCCCGCGTCGAAGCCCCGATGCACGGATTCGAGGATGGCGTCCTCCTCCTCGGGCGCGGGGTAGCCCACGTCGATCTTCAGCAGGAAGCGGTCGAGCTGCGCCTCGGGCAGCGGGTACGTGCCCTCCGACTCCACCGGGTTCTGCGTGGCGAACACCGTGAACATGGGGGACAGCTGGAGGTTCTTGCCCTCCAGCGACACGGCGCGCTCCTGCATCGCCTCCAGCAGCGCGGACTGCGTCTTCGCCGGGGCGCGGTTGATTTCGTCCGCCAACAGCAGGTCCGTGAAGATGGGGCCGCGCACCAGCACGAAGGTCTGCGACTTCAGGTCGAAGACGCTGGTGCCCAGGATGTCCGCGGGCATCAGGTCCGGCGTGAACTGGATGCGCTTGAAGTCCGCGCCCACGCTGCGCGACAGCGCCTTGGCCATCAGCGTCTTGGCCACGCCGGGCACGCCCTCCAGCAGGATGTGGCCACCGGCGACCAGGCCACAGAGCATCAGCTCCAGCGGTTCGTCCTGCCCGACCACGGCCTTGCGCACCTCGGAGAGGACGCTCTCGCGGATGGCGTTCGCGGCCCGCACGGCGTTGCCGCCGTCCGAAAGGGGAGGAGGGGAGAGGGGCGGGGCGTTCATGGGGTTCCGGGTCGGTGCCGGCCGGTGCCGGCGGGGTGGATGCGCTCGCGCACGTGCGCGGCGGAGGTGGCGAGGGCCTGGAGGTCGGCGTCCTTCCGCACGGCGTCGGACTGGCGGGCCACGTCGAGCAGCCCCCGCGCCAGGTCCTGGCGCCCCCGCGCCCGCAGGCCCTCCGCGACGGAGGCGGCGGTGGCGTGAGAGGGCAGGCCCGCGAGCGGCGCCAGCTGCTGCGTGAGGCCGCGCGCGATGAGCCCCGCGGCGAAGGCGTGGTGCTGGCCCTCGCGGTACAGGCGGCTCATGGCGAACAGCGCGTCCGTGGCGCCGACGCGAAGGGCTTCGGCCAACGGGAGGGGACGACCGAAGCGCTTCAGCGCGCCCGCCCACAGCACGACGCCCAGCAGCAGCTGCGCCACGGCGAAGTGCAGGCCGTAGCGGCGCGCGAAGTCCACGATGGAGCGCTCGTTGGTGAAGCCGTGGTGGAACTCGTCGAAGGCGTACGGGCCGGGGCCCAGGGCGTTGAGGGCGCTCAGCCAGAACTGGGCGTTGTCCGCGCGCGCGAGCGCCCGGTTCATCGCGAGCTCCGGCGCGCCCATCACCAGCACCCGGCCGGCGCCAACCGGGACCACCGCCGCCACGGGGCGTCCCATGCGCTCGTCCTCGAGCACGGTGACCGCGTCCTTCGGGAGCCGGAGGTAGGCCTGCACCTTCGCCTCCACGCGCTCGACGCCCAGCGTGTACGGGGTGGGCACCGGGGCCACCAGCGTGCGCATGGGCAGCGTCGCGTCCGCCTTGTCCAGCGTCATGCCCAGCGCGTCGAGGAGCGGGTTCTCTCGGGAGCCCCAGGGCACGTACACGAGCGAGTGTCCCGCGCGGACGTGGGCGAGGACGCGTTCGACCTCCGCGTCGTCCAGCTGCTGGGCGCGGAGCGCATTGAAGCCCTGGTGCGGCGCCACCTCGTCGGCCAGCCCCGCATCCGGAGCCGCCGCGAGCTGCGTCTGGTCCGGGTCCGCCTCGTGCGCGCCCTCCACGTCGATGGCGAGCAGCACCAGCGTCTGCGGGCCGGACAGGAGCCGCAGGTCCGACATGCCGCGCGCCACCGGCAGGCCGCTCTCCTGCGCGAGCAGGTACAGCGCGCGCGCGCCGTCCGGCTCCGCCCGGAAGGTGGACAGGGGATCCGCGAAGCCGCCGCGCTGGGCGCCTCGCACCAGGAACGCCCCGAGCACGCCCGCGAGCAGCAGGCCGCCCAGCACGAGCAGCGGGAACCGGTCACGCACCGGCGGCCTCCTGCGCGGGCGGCGCGGCGAGCAGCGGGGCGGTGATGGCGCGGAACTCCGTGTAGCCCGTGGAGCCCACGGGTTCGTTGCCGTACCACGCGAAGTCGAAGCGGCGCGTCAGCTCCCGGAAGGGGGCCTTCACCTCGGGGCGGCCGCGGAACGCGCGCAGGTAGTCCCAGTTGGACAGGGTCTCGTCGTAGTGGATGGCGCCGTCGCGGTGCAGGCGCGACAGGAGCGCGAGGTACAGGTTGCGCACCGCCTCGCGGTATTGGCCCCGGGCGGCCAGGGCGTCGGCCAGGTGCGCCCAGCCCTCGGGGGGACGGGACAAGGCATGGTCCGGATTGCCCGCGAGCGCCGCCGCGTCCATGGTGCTCACCTCCAGCTCCGGGCTCTTGTCCGTGCGCTCGCGCCGCAGCATCCTCACCAGCACCATCCCCAGCACCGCCAGCGTCAGCGCCACCAGCATCACGACCAGGGCATTGGCCACCGCGCCGCCGCTGAAGAGGGAGGCCTCGGACGGCCGGGGCGGCGGGTTCTTGAGCTTGAAGAGTTCCTTCAGCCACTGACCCAGCTTGTCGATGAACTGGCGCCACCAGCTCGGGCCCGAGGGCGCGTCGTCCTCCTCCTTCGGCGCGTCCGGGGCGCGCTCCGGCCGCTCCTGGAACTCCGGCCGCGAGAGGATGGACCGCGCCCGGTCCGTCGCCGCCCGGGCGTCCGCCTGGGCCTGCGCCTGGGCCGTGGCGGCCACCTGCGCCAGACCTGCCTCCAGCGTCGAGGCCGCCGTGTCGCAGTCCTCGTCGTCGTAGGCCTGCTTCTCCAGCAGCCGGACGAAGCGCTCCAGCTTGGTGTCCTCCCGCGTGCTCAGCGCGTCGAGGTCCTTGAGCGCCGTGCCCTCCACCTGCTCTGGCAGCTCGCACGTCTGCGCGACCTTCTCCAGACGCGCGCGCACCGACTGGCGCCCCGTGGACGCGGCCCCCTGTCCGGGTGCCGCGCGCGGTGCCGCTTCAGCCGGTGTGGGGCCGGTGAGCAGCAGGCCCGTGGCCACCAGCAGCGCCGCGGCGATGCCCTTCGTTCCCAGCGCGCCTGAAGCCGCGCCGCGCTTCGCGCCGCGCTCCGGAAGCTGCCGCGCGGCGGCCAGCAGATCCAGGCCCTCCTGCCGCACGCGCCCGTCCACCAGCAGCAGCGTGGAGGTCGCCGCGCGCAGGGGCTCGAAGAGGGCGAACGTCGTCGCCGCGAGGAACAGCAGCCACTGCGAGTTGTCCAGCGAGGCGAACCGCTCCGCGAACGTCAGGTCGATGCCCACGAGCTTCCGCGCGAGGATCAGCAGGAAGTTGATCCCGATGTGCAGGTTGAGGAACACCAGCACCTGCACGGCCATCAACCACCGCACGACCGTGGCCGTCCCGCGCGACGGGCCCAGCAGCCGCAATCCCACGGAATAGAGCTTCAGCGGACTGCCCCGTCCCTGCATCGTGGCCGCGTAGCCCACGCTCTGCGCGGAGAGCAGGAACAGCGAGATGCCCAGCGACAGCGTCACCGTGAACACGTTGAAGAACGCCAGGTACGCCACCGCGATGAACAGGCTGGGCAGCCGCGACAGCGCCGCGCGAAGCGACGGTCCCAGGGCCGGCTCCGCCTTCGTGCCCAGCAGCACCTCCTGCACGTAGTGGCACGCCGCGCCCTGGCCCAGGCCCCGCAGGAACCACGCGAGCGTGACGTACAGCGCGGGCAGGGTGAGGGAGCGGCCGCGGTCCACCGCGTCCAGCAGGTGCAGCAGCGTGGCCACCACCGCCGCGCCGCCCGGCAACGTGAGCGCCCAAACGCCCGCGTCGCGCGCGCACAGCCGCAGCGCCGCGTCCATCAAGGCCACCGCTCCCCGGGGGCGCAGCTCGAGCGCGGAGACAGCCATCGCTCAGCTCACCACGTGCGCGGCCAGCAGGACGCCGCCCCACACCAGGACGACGCCCACCAGCGCCAGCACCACGTGCGCCACGCTCCACTCACGCCGTGGCGGCGGCCCCTCCAGCGCCTTGCGGCGCGTGTCGAGGCAGCTGGCGCAGCGGTTGATGCCCTCGAACTGCGTGGTGCATTCGCGGCAGATGACGCGCCGACACTCCACGCAGATGCCCAGGCCCGCGCGGTCCGGGTGGTAGTGGCAGCGGCCCGAGCCTTGAATCATGCGCACACCTTACGCAATCCAAGGCTCGCCGCACCACCCCCGCGCGGGCATCCGGGGCCTACAACTCGTCGAAGAACTCGTCGTTGTAGGTGTACCGGCCCAGCCGCTTGACGAGCGCCTCCATGGCCTCCACCGGCTTCACGGAGAAGAGCATCTGCCGCAGCTTCTTCACCTTCTCGTACTCGCGCAGGGTGAAGAGCTTCTCCTCCTTGCGCGTGCCGGACTGGGGGATGTTGATGGCCGGGAAGACGCGCTTCTCCGCGAGCAGGCGGTCCAGGGTGACTTCCGAGTTCCCCGTGCCCTTGAACTCCTCGAAGATGACCTCGTCCATGCGGCTGCCGGTGTCGATGAGCGCCGTGCCGATGATGGTGAGCGAGCCCGCCTCCTCCGTCGCGCGCGCGGCGCCGAAGATGCGCTTGGGGCGCTCCAGGGCGCGGCTGTCCACGCCGCCCGTCATGGTGCGGCCGGAGCTGTCCACCTCTTTGTTGTAGGCGCGCGCCAGGCGGGTGATGGAGTCCAGCAGGATGACCACGTCCTTGCCCGACTCCACCAGCCGGCGGGCGCGCTCCAGCGCGAGCTCCGCCACCTTGAGGTGGTCGCCCGTGGGCCGGTCGGAGCTGGAGGCGATGACCTCCGCCTTGATGCTCCGGCGCATGTCCGTCACTTCCTCGGGGCGCTCGTCGATGAGCACCACCATGACATGGCACTCCGGGTGGTTCTGGATGACGGCCTGGGCGATGCGCTGGAGCATGATCGTCTTGCCCGTCTTGGGCGGGGCGACGATGAGCGCGCGCTGGCCCTTGCCGATGGGCGCGATGAGGTCCAGCACCCGCGTGACCATCTCCTTGTGGCCGTTCTCCAGCTTCAGCCGCTCGGTGGGGTCCACGGAGGTGAGGTCCGCGAAGTGCGGCAGCCGGGGCGCGCCCTCCAGCGGGCGCCCGTCCACGGTGTCCACCTTCTGGATGACGCCCTTGTGGCCGCGCATCTGCGCGAACGCGGTGAGATACTGGCCCTGCCGCAAGCGCAGCTTCTGAACGAGGTTCTTCGGCATCTCCGGGTCGTCCGGCGACGCCAGCAGGTTGCGCTTCACCTGACGCAGGAACGCGTTGGGGCCCTTGGCCTCCGTGTCCAGCACGCCTTCCACCGGCGCCAGGTTCTGCTGGGGCGCGCCCTGGGCATGTCCGCCGCCGCGCTGCTGCTGCGCGTGGCGCGGGTGCTCATGCTGCTGGGCGCGGCCCTCCTGCTGCGGGCGGGCCTCCTGGGGCTGCGGCTGGCCACCGCCCTGGGGCTGCTGCTGTTGCTGCTGGGCCTGCCGCTGGCGGTACTGCTCCAGCTCCTGCGGCGTCAGGAAGACCTGCACCTGCTGGCCGTCCGGGCCCGGCTGCATGCGGTAGGCCTGACCCTCCGGGGTGAAGTGCACCTGCGCGCCACGGCGGCGGCGGCGACGGCGGCGGCGGCGGCCTCCCTGGCCCGCGGGGCCTCCGGGCGCGCCGTTCTGGGGGGCTCCGCCCGCGGAGGCGTCACCGTCATCGGGACCGTCGTCACCCTCGTCGTCGCCGCCGTCGTCGTCCGCCTCGGGGGGCGGTGGTGGGCGGGCGGCCGCGGGCGGGGGCAGCGGGTTGCGGGTCTCGGGGTTGTCGGAATTCTCGCTCATGGGGCTCCACGCGTGACGACCCTGGAGGGCGGCGGCCACAGGGGGTCGCCGGGGGCGTCAGGAGGCAGGTTTTGGGACAGGAAGCCGGACGCGGGGCCTGCGAGAAGGCCGAAACCGCCGGTTCCTGAAACCCCCCGACGGCCCTAGCGCCGGCCGGGAGGCACTCACCACCCTAACAGAGCGCCAGGATGGGGCGCCCGCATTTTCGCCGCCCGTGCGCGTGGCATGTTCGCCGGGCGACCTCCCACGTCCCCTCAGCGGATGCGGATGCTGTAGGGGAGCATGGCCTTCAGGCCGGGACGCAAGAGCTCGGGCGAGCCCAGCCCCACCTCCCGGGCAAGCAGGGACAGCGCCTCCGGGGGGCGCTCCGGCAGCGCGGGCAGCAGCACCCCCGCCAGCGCGTGCACCCCGGGCTCGCCGCCCAGGCTGGAGAGGAAGCCTCGCGCGCCCCCCATGACGTCCAGGTCCAGGTCCTCCCTGGAGGACACCCCGGCGCGCTCGCGGGCGGCCGCGACCGCGTCTTGCAGGCCCCCCAGCTTGTCCACCAGCCCTCGGGCGAGCGCGTCCTGGCCGCTCCACACGCGTCCCCGGGCGATGGCGTCCACCTTCGCCTTGTCCAGCTTCCGGCAGCGCGCGACCTCGCTGATGAACGTGTCGTAGGAGTCGTCCACCCAGGCCTGCACCGCGGCCTGCTGCTCGTGCGTCCACGGCTTCCACCACCCCAGCAGGTCCGCCATGTCGCCGCGCTTGACGGTCTCCTGGTTCACCCCCAGCTTCGTGCCCAGGCCCTCCAGCGCGGGCTTCAGGTAGAAGACGCCGATGCTGCCCGTCAGCGTGGTGGGCTCCGCGATGACCTCGTCCGCGCCCACCGCCGCGTAGTAGCCGCCGGAGGCCGCCAGGTCGCCCATGGAGGCGACGACGGGCTTGTGCTTCTTCGCCTCCAGCACCGCGCGGTACATCAGGTCCGACGCCAGCACGTCGCCGCCGCCGGAGTCCACGCGCAGGACGATGGCCACCACGGACGGGTCGTCCTGGGCGTCCTTCAGCGCGCTCACCACCGTC
Organism: Corallococcus silvisoli; assembly: GCF_009909145.1. Taxonomy (NCBI): domain Bacteria; kingdom Pseudomonadati; phylum Myxococcota; class Myxococcia; order Myxococcales; family Myxococcaceae; genus Corallococcus; species Corallococcus silvisoli. The sequence continues at coordinate 174,659 of NZ_JAAAPJ010000002.1, read as the reverse complement.
TCGGCGCCCGCGATGCGCGCGAAGCCCAGCGGGTCCTCGCGGCTGCTGCCCCCGGTGATGTCGCCCAGCACCGGCACCACGGCGATGCGGCGGCGCACGCCCCAGCGGTCCTCGCGCTCGTCGCGCGGCGAGTACGTCGGGTGGAAGCGCAAGCCCGGAAACCAGTCGGCCACCTGCGTGTGCAGGTCCGTGGCGGAGACCACGCCGTCCAGCAGGCCCGCCTGCTGCGCCCGCCGGGAGGACAGGATGCCGCCCGCCCACGCCGCGCGCAGCCGCTCCGGGGACAGCTTGCGGCCCGCCTCCACGGCCTTCTCGTAGTGCGTCACCTGGGCGTCCAGGTACGCGTCCAGCGTCTCCTTCTCCGCGGGGCTCATGTCGGAGCGGGTCAGCTGATCCGTCGCCGTCTTGTATTCGCCCACGCGCGCCACGTCCCAGTGCACGCCCAGCTTGTCCATGGTGCCGCCCAGCGACGTCACCGTGGCGGACAGGCCGTTGATGGGCAGCGCCGCCTCCGTCAGCGCGTACACGCTGTCCGCCGCCGACGCCACGAGGTACGAGCGGTCATCCCCGGACAGCATCACCACCACGACCTTCTTGCCCGCCGCCCGCAGCTTGAGGAAGGCCTGGCGCAGCTCCTCCGCGGTGCCCCAGCCCACGCCGGGCAGGCCCTCCATCTTCACCAGCACGCCCTTCAGCCGCGTGTCGCGCGTGGCCAGGTCCAGGAACTTCAGCAGGCGCAGGTAGGGGTCGGACTCGCTCACGCCCAGGAGGGACAGCGCCGGACTCACGCCGCCCGCCAGCATGTCGTCCAGGTCCAGGAGCGCCACGATGCCGCCGCCACCGTGCACGGAGCGGTAGCGCTCCGACGACAGGCGCACCGCCACCACGTGGTCCAGGCCGTGGCCCGTGCCGCCCGCCGCGTACGTCAGGCCCGCGTGCCCCAGGTCCACCGTGGCCGCGAACTGGAGCGCCAGCGGGATGCCGCTGACGAAGCCGTGGGACAACCCGCCGCCCAGCCGCACGCCGCGCACCACCTCCGCCTGGAGCGTGTACGTGGCCTGTCCCTCCCGGAAGCCCCCTTCCGCGAAGAGCCAGTCCACGCCCAGCGTGTAGCGCTCATCCAGCGGGCGCAGGCCCAGGCCGAAGTTGTAGCGGCGCGGCAGCTTGAAGTCGTCGTGCGCGGGCGCGTTCGCGTCCCGCGCGACCACGGCCAGCGACAGGAAGCGGAAGGGACGGGCGGTGAGGCCCACGTCCCAGCTGGTCAACCGGCCGATGGCGCGGTCATCCGAGCTGTAGTCGTGGACGGCGCCGCCCAGCTTCAGGGTGGGGGGGCCCAGCGACAGGCCGAAGGACGTCTTGCGGTAGTCCGGCGCGTTCTCCCCGCGGATCCACTCCAGGGAGAAGCCCGCGCCCAGGCCCAGGATGCGCGCGCCCAGGAAGACGGCGTCGCCCACGGTGTCGGACCCCAGGTCTCGCTCGTGGAGATAGAAGAGCTGCCCCGCTTCCTGGAAGCCCAGGCCGGCGGGGTTGAGGGCCAGCGCGGGCGCCTCGTCCACGAGCGCCGAGTTGGTGGGCGGCAGCGTGATGCCCCGGGGCGGGGTGGTCGCTCTGTCGACGGCGCCCGTCTGGGCGAGCGCGAGGCTGGGGAGGAGGGCGAGCAGCGGCAGGTGGCGCATACGCCCGGGACTCTAGGGGCGGGGAGTCCCGGGACAAGCGCCGCGTGTCACCAATCCTCGGTTCCCGACACGTTATCCAACGGATCATCCCCGGAATGCTTCTTGACGGACTGTCGGGACTGTCCGCCCCGGTCCTCCGAACCCCAGTCCTCCGAGCCGCTGCGGCTCTCCAGCGGGTCGCGCTTGCGGACGACCTGCTCGCCCTCGCTGTTGATGAGCTGGTTGACCACCCGCTCCATCTCCGACTTGAGCTGCCCGTATTCGTCGCCCTGGAGCACCAGCCGCCGCGAACCCAGGCGCTTGCCGTTCTTCACGTCGAACAGGCCCACCGCCAGCTCCGTGCCTCGCTCCGGGATGACGCGCACGGTGCCCACCACCGTCCGGTCCAGTCCCAGCGACTTGCCCAGGGCGACGATGGCGTTGGCCGGCTTGTCGCTGGCCCGGGAGACATCCGGCACCACCTTGTCCAACTGTTCGTCATAGGACTTGTAGGTGGCCGTCGGGACGAGGTTCGCGACGACCTCCGAGTCATCCGGCGTCACCTCCGCGATCTGCCCGAACTGGCGGAAGCCAGGGCGCTCCAGGCGCACCAGGTGCTTGCCCACCGGCAGCGTGGGCAGCGTCACGGGGGTGTAGCCCACCGCCTCGCCGTCCACGTAGACGCGCGCGCCCGCGGGCCGCGACTTGAAGGTGGCGCTGCCCCGCAGCTGGGACGGACGGCTCGTCGCCACCTGCACGCGCAGGCTCATGAACTCCCGGCTGAAGCGCTTGGGGTTGAGTTCGAACGTGGGGTTGAGCGCCATCAGGTCGATGAGGAGCAGCTTCGCCTCCTCCACGTCCCCGCGCAGCTGGAGGATGGCGCCGTGCAGCGCCAGGGCGTCGCACAGCGGGAAGCAGGCGTTCATCGCCGCGACGGAGCCCTCCAGCTCCTTGAGCGTGGCGCGCACCTTGCGCTCCGCGTCCTCGTACTCGCGGGCCTCGAAGGCCTTGACGCTCTCCTCGTAGCCCTTCTTCGCGCGCTGGAACGACGCCTGGGCGGCGGGGTCGTCCGGCAGTCCGAACAGGTCGCGCGGCTTGCGCACGGAGAAGTTGGAGAAGTTGCCGAGCGCGTCATTCATGTAGGTCTCCATCTGCACCCCGGAGGACTCGGACGACGGGTCCATCGGGATGATCAGCGCGGAGATGCGGCCCGGCGGGGGCGCGGACGACAGCGCCAGGGCGGGCAGCAGCACGAGCGCGAGCAGGAGGGCTTTCATGGAGACTCCGGGACGCTTGACGCTGGAGCTAGAAGGAAATTCCACCGGGCAGACCGTTCACGGGGTTGAAGCCGGGGCCGCGATCCGTCGTGGCCACGTACACCACGCCCGCGGTCACCGCCGCCACGCCCGCGGCCGCGGCCCAGAACCAGGGCTTGCGCAGGATGGAGTCGCTGGAGGACGCCACCGGCTCCTTGGTGTCCTGACGGCCCTGGGGCAGGGCCGCGCCGGTGAGGAAGGTGTGCACCTGGTCCGCGGCGGCGTCCGCGCTGCCCTTGCCGTCGCGCTTGGTGAAGTCCACCTCCAGGCCCTTGAGCCGGTTCTTCGTGCGCAGGTCCCACGCCTGGACCTCGCCGTGCAGCCGGCCCTTCTTGTCCTGGAACGCGGCGGCCAGCACCACGTAGCGCGCGTTGAGCCGCTCGCCGATGGCGCCCACTTCCGGGGGCACGCCGTCCGCGTCGAAGGCCTGGGCCGAGCCGCCCTTGGCGGCCGCGTCGCGCAGCGCGGCCAGGCCGGGCGAGGGGGCCAGCTTCGCCTTCACCTCCGTGGGCGTGGCCGGCTTCACCTCCGAGTACGACACGGACGTGGCGTAGCCGGGCAGCACCACCTGCACGGGGTAGTGGCCCGGGGCCAGCTTCACGCCGGACAGCGGCGTCGCGCCCACGTCGCGGCCGCGCACCAGCACGCGCGCGCCCTCGGGCTGGGACGTCACCACCAGCGAGCCCTGCGGCTGCGCGGACAGGTCCTTCTGGGCCTCCGCGAACACCCGCTGCACGTCCTGGCCGAACAGGCCCGCGTCCGGGCGCAGCGACGGCTCCGCCACCAGCGCGTTCGTGAACGAGGCCTTCGCGCCCGCCACGTCGCCATTGAGCAGCTGCGACGCGCCCTGGAAGAGGTACGCCTCGCCCAGCTTCTCCGGGCGCAGGTCGCCTGGGCGCTGCACGTACGCGTCCGCAGCCGCCTTGAACTTCACCGCCGCGGTGTCCGGGTCCAGGTTGTCGTACGCGGCGCGGCCTTCATCGAAGAGCGCGTCGCCCTTGGGGTTGCCCTGCGGCGCCGACGTCGGGAAGGCGGTGGCCAGGTCCACGAACTGCACGTCGCCCGCGGTGCCCAGCTTGCGCGTCAGCGTGTCCTCCAGCTTCGCCGCCGAATCCGCCGCGACCGGCTGGCGGGCCACGCCGAACACCGCCACCGCGCTCGAGGGAGCCGCGCGCACGATCTGCGTCGCGACGTCAGCGGGCTTCGTGGCGGAGGGCTTGGTGGCGGCCGGGGTGATGGCCGGCCTGGTGGCGGCCGTAGGAGCGTCCGAAGCCGGGGGCGCGTCGTCCGGCGGGGTGAAGGTGTCCTCGTCGGGCTCGGAGACGGGGGCCGTCTTCGTCGCGGCGGGGCGCTTCTTCTTGGCGGGGCTCTTGCGCCGGGAGGCGGCGTCGGCAGCGGGGGCGCTCAGCAGGCAGGCGAGCGCGAAGGTCAGGGCAAGACGGGTGGTGTTCACAGTGCCGGCGATGCTAGCCGACCGGCGGGGCGGAAGACCAATGCCTCGCCCGGGACGGGAACGGCCCGTCCCGGGTGTGCGGGGACTCCCACTTATTCAGACGTCGAGTTCCTGCACCTCGCCCGCCTGCTCGGTGATGAACTTATAACGCGCCGAGACATCCTTCCCCATCAGGTCGTTGATGATGCGGTCGGTCTCCAGGGCGTTGTCGATGGTGACGCGCAGGCTGATGCGGTTCTTCGCGTCGAGCGTGGTCGTCTTCAGCTCTTCGGCGGTCATCTCGCCCAGACCCTTGAAGCGCATGATGTTGGGCTTGGCGTTGCCCCTGGCCTTCTCGCGGATGATGCGGTCGCGGTCCGGCTCGTCCAGGGCCCAGTACGTCTCCTTGCCAATGTCCACCCGGTACAGGGGCGGCTGCGCGATGTGCACCGCGCCCGCCTCGATGAGGGGCCGCAGGTGGCGGTAGAAGAACGTGAGCAGCAGCGTGGCGATGTGGTGGCCGTCGCTGTCCGCGTCCATCAGCAGGAAGACGCGCCCGTAGCGCAGCTTCGTGATGTCGAAGTCGGAGCCGATGCCGCACCCCAGCGCGCTGACGATGTCCTGGAGCTCCTTGTTGGTGGCCACCTTGTCGGTGGAGGCCTGCTCCGCGTTGAGCACCTTGCCGCGCAGGGGGAGGATGGCCTGGGTGCGACGGTCGCGGCCCTGCTTGGCGGAGCCGCCTGCGGAGTCGCCTTCCACGATGAACAGCTCGCTCGACTGAGGATCCGTGGAGGAGCAGTCCGCCAGCTTCCCGGGGAGGTTGAGCCGGTGGCTCACCGCCGTCTTGCGGTTGATGGCGGCGGAGGCCGCGCGAGACGCCTCGCGCGCGCGGGCGGCCAGGATGATGCGCGCCAGCAGCGCTTCTGCGATGGACTTGTTGTCGTTGAGCCACTTCTCCAGGGCCGGGCGGATGGCGCCGTCCACCTGCGCGGTGGTCTCCGGGTTGTTGAGGCGGCCCTTCGTCTGCCCCTGGAACTGGGGCTCCACCACGTACACGGAGAGGATGGCGGTGATGCCTTCGCGGATGTCCTCCGCGGTGAGCGTCACGCCCTTGGGCGACAGGCCGTGCGTCTCGATGTAGTTGCGCATCGCCTTGACGATGGCGGCCTTGAGGCCCGCCTCGTGCGTGCCGCCCAGGTTCGTGGGGATGCCGTTGACGTACGAGCGGATGTGCTCGTCCGTGGCCTCCGTCCACGCCAGGGCGACCTCCAGCCGGACCTCGTTGTCGCGCGAGTAGTAGTACGGGGTGCTGCCGGTGGGGACGATGGGCTTCTGGCGCTCGGAGACGACCTTGGTGAGGTACTCCGCGATGCCGCCGTCGTGCTTGAACGTCACCGCCGTGTGGGGCGTGGTGGTTTCGTCCTTCCAGACGACCGTCATGCCCTTGTGCAGGTAGCTCTTCGCCTCCAGGCGCTCGCGCACCGCCTCCGCGTCGAACTTCTGCTTCTCCCCGAAGATCTCCGCGTCCGGTTCGAAGCTGGTGGAGGTGCCGGTGCCGCGGGCAGGGCCCTCCACCTTGAGCGAGCTGGTCGCCTTGCCGCGCGCGTAGGACTGCACGTAGCGCTTGCCGTCGCGCTTGATCTCCATGACCAGCTTGCTGGAGAGCGCGTTCACCACGGAGCTGCCCACGCCGTGCAGACCGCCCGAGTGGATGTAGTTGCCCTGCTCGAACTTGCCGCCCGAGTGCAGCGTCGTGAGGATGACCTCCACGGCGGGCTTCTTGTGCCGGGGCATGATGTCCACCGGGATGCCGCGCCCGTTGTCCACGACGGTGATGGACTTCGCGCCCTTGTGCAGCGTCACCTCGACGGTGGTGGCGTAGCCGTTGATGACCTCGTCCACCGAGTTGTCGATGATCTCCCACAGCAGGTGGTGGTAGCCCGTGCTGTCGGTGCCACCGATGTACATGGCCGGGCGCTTGCGCACCGGCTCCAGGCCTTCCAGGACCTGGATGTCCGCGCCTGTATAGCTTTCCTTCTTGGTCGCCATGGCCTTCCCGCTACTCCTTCTTCTCCGGCAGCGGCACGAAGGTGACGGGCCGCGCCACCTCCTTCACCGTGTCGCGCTTGGACATCTCGTGGCCCTTGCCGCCGCGCGCCGTCACCGTGAACTTCGACGGTGACAGGTGCAGCTTGCGGCCCTTCTGCGTCTCGAACTCCAGCGTGGCGTCCTTCTGGCTGGCGGGCGCGGCGAGGAAGTCCACCACCTTGTCGCCCGGCTCCACCTTGATGACCTGGACGCCCTTGCCCGGGCCGGCCAGCTCGTTCACCTCCGCCACCTTGCACACGAGCGCGCTCGTCTTCTCCGTGAGCACCGCGAGCAGGTCGCGGTCGCCCACCGGCTGCGTGCCGATGATCTCGTCGCCTTCGCCCGTCTTCGCGTAGCGGCGGCCGGCGCGGGTGGAGACCTCCGTGTGCGGCGCGAGCAGGAACCGGAGGCCCAGGCCCTGACGCGTCACCGCCACCAGCTTCTCCGGCTGGGGCAGGCGGGCATCCAGGGACAGGGCGCCCACCACGCGCTCGCCGTCGTCGAACTTGAAGAGCTTCTGCACCGGGTCGCCGTAGCCGGTGGAGGCCGGCACGTCGTTGAAGCGGGTGACGTACGCGGTGCCGAAGTTGCTGAAGAGCACCAGGTTCGCCTTCAGGCTGCCGGCGAGCACCGCCATCACCGCGTCGCCTTCGCGCAGGCGGGTGGTGGACGGGTCCTTCACCTCGCGCACGCGCTTGATCCACCCGTCCCGGGTGATGACGACGTGGGCATCCTCGTCCGCGATGAACGCCTCCGCGGAGAACTCCATCTCCTCCGCGCCCGCGCCGCCGATGCGCGTGCGGCGCTTGTCGGTGTACGCGGCCTTGAGCCCGGTGAGCTCGTCGTGGATGACGGCCCAGCGCTTCTTCACGTCCTTGAGGATGCCCTCGATGCGCTTGATCTCCGCGCGCTTCTCCTTGAGCTCCTTCTGGACGATGAGGATCTCCAGGCGCGCCAGCTTGTACAGGCGCATCTCCAGGATGGCGTCCACCTGGATCTCATCCATCTTGAAGCGCGCCATCAGCTTCTGGGCGGCGTCCTGCTTGCCCTCCGACTGGCGGATGATCCGGATGATCTCATCCAGCGCGTCGTAGGCCTTCTCGAAGCCCTCCAGGATGTGGACGCGCCGCTTGAGCTCCGCCAGCTCGTGCTCGAAGCGCTTGGTGACGATCTCCAGGCGGAAGTCGAGGAAGTAGCGGAGGATGCTCTTCAGGTCCAACCGCTTGGGCGTGCCGACGTCCGGGTTCTCCGACGGAACGAGGCAGGTGAGGTTCACGCCGAAGTTCGTCTGCAGCGGCGTGTGCTTGTAGAGGTACGCCATCACCAGCTCGGGGTTGGCGTCCTTCTTGAGCTCCAGGACGATGCGCACGTCCGTGGTGGATTCGTCGCGCACGTCGGTGATGAGCGGCAGCTTCCGCTCGCGCACCAGCTCGCCGATCTTCGCGACGAGCGTGGACTTGTTCACCGTGTAGGGGATGGAGGTGACGACGATCATCTGACCGCCGCGCTTGAGCTCCTCCAGCTTGTACTCGCCGCGGATGCGGACGCTGCCCTGGCCCGTCTCGTAGATCTCCCGCAGCTCCTTCTTGTCGTTGAGGATCTGCCCGCCGGTGGGGAAGTCCGGCCCCTTGATCCACTTGAGCAGGTCCTTGGTCTGCAGCTCCGGATCCGCGATGAGGGCCAGGAGCGCGTCCACCAGCTCGCCCAGGTGGTGGGGCGGGATGTTGGTGGCCATGCCCACCGCGATGCCGGTGGTGCCGTTCATCAGCAGCTGCGGCACGCGCGCCGGGATGACGACGGGCTCGTCCCGGGTGCCGTCGTAGTTGGGCCGGAAGCGGACGGTCTTGCTGTCCAGCTCGCCCAACAGCTCCGTGGCCAGCTTCTCCAGGCGGCACTCGGTGTAGCGGTAGGCGGCGGCCGAGTCGCCGTCCAGCGAGCCGAAGTTGCCGTGGCCGTCCACCAGCGGGTAGCGCAGGGAGAAGTCCTGCGCCATGCGCACGAGCGCGTCGTAGATGGCCGTGTCGCCGTGCGGGTGGTAGCGACCCATGATGGCGCCGACGACCTGGGCGCACTTCTGGTACTTGGTGTCGAACGACAGGTTCAGGTCGTTCCACATGCCGTAGAGGATGCGGCGCTGCACGGGCTTGAGGCCGTCGCGCACGTCCGGCAGGGCGCGCGAGGTGATGACCGACAGGGCGTAGTTCAGGTAGCGGCGGCGGGCTTCCTCGGCCAGGCCCGCGGGCACGCCATCTCCACCACCGGCGCCGGACGCGCCGCCGCCTCCCTTTCCTCCGCCCCCTGCCGGGCCTCCCTGCTTCTTGCGCGTCTTCGTATCGGCTTCTGCGAGCATGGTCATGGAATCCAGATGGGTTTCACGGGGCCGCCCCCACCGCATGACGCGACGCGCGGGCTGCGTGCGCGCTGCGACTACCAGTCGGGTCGGACCGACAACGTCAGGTCGGCGGGACTACCATGGGCCTCTGACATTGAGAACGAATTCGGGAGGTTGCGTCGCCTCCGGGGCAGGAATTCTGTACGCCCGTACAGTCCTGTGCCCGTTGGAAACCCACCGCCAACCCCCCGGAATTCCGAGGGGAGCGCGGCCGCGGTGGGCGGGTGGGCTGATTCCGGAGGGGGCGGCTAGCCGTTGTCGCCGGCCGCGTTGGCGCGGGGCTTCTTGCCCTCGGCGTCGGGGGCGCGGCCCCAGTTGCCGCTGCCGTGCTTGAAGATCTGCACGCCCTTGCCGGAGCTGGACCCGGCCATGCCGGTGACGGTGGCGGTGAGGGCCTTGCCGCCGGGCGGGTGGTAGATGACACGCACCTTGCGGGCGGAGGGGAGCAGGGCGCTGGTGGCGTCCACGAGCAGGTAGACGGTGGTGCCATCCGTCTGGATGCGCTCCGGGTCCTGGCGGTTGTTGAGGTCGGCGAGCAGCTCGCCCGAGTCCGCGCTGGTGGAGTCGGAGCCCAGCTGACGGACCTTCACGCGCAGGGCCAGCTCCGGAGGGGCGTCCTGGCGCTTGTACTCGCGCACGCCCTGGATGACGACGGCCAGGTCGGCGCCGTTCTCCGGGGCCTTGTTGGCGGACAGGTGGAGGCCGGACTGGGTGCTGGAGTCGGTGTCCAGGAACAGCGTGACGTTGGCGCAGCGCTGCTTGCACTCGTCGCCGAAGGGCGGCTTGTCGAACTTCAGCCGCATGGCGAAGTCGCTGCCCTGGGGCCCGATGGTGGCGTCCACGATGACCGGGCGCTCATCGTCCCCGGTCGGCTTGTAGCGGAAGGTGGAGGTGCCCCGGCTCGCGGCGGAGGCGGTCGCGCTGACCAGGAGCGAGCAGGCGAGCAGGGTGGGCAGGTGCTTCACGGAAGGAGACCTCCTGGTGGTTGGGACATCAAAGAGGACCATTCAACGGGAACAGGCCCCGGGCCGGCAAGCCTGGGGCGTAGAGTGGTCGACCGGAGGACAACCATGCCTACGCCGTACGTACGCCAGCTGAAGCTGGGACCCATGGACAACTTCGTCTACCTCGTGGGGCCCGCGGACGGGCCGGAGGTGGTGGTGGTGGATCCCGCCTGGGATGTGCCGGCCATCGAGGCGGCGGTGGCCCAGGACGGCAAGCGCGTGGTGGGCGCGTTCGTGTCCCACTGCCATGGCGACCACATCAACGGCCTGGCGGAGCTGCTGTCGCGCCATGACGTGCCGGTGTACGCGCAGGCGGAGGAGGTGGCCTTCTCACGCGAGCTGCGCACGTGGGGCGGCGACGCGCTGCGCCCGCTGAGGGCGGGAGACGCGGTGCCCGTGGGCGCGCGCACGTTCCAGGCGCTGCACACGCCCGGGCACACGCCGGGATCGCACTGCTTGCTGGCGGAGGACGCGCTGGTGTCCGGGGACACGGTCTTCATCAACGGCTGTGGCCGGTGCGACCTGCCGGGCAGCAACCCGGAGGACATGTACCGTTCGCTGTCACAGGTGCTGCTGAAGGTGCCGGACTCGGCGCGGCTGTTCCCCGGGCACGACTACGCGGACGTGCCGGTGGCGGGCATGGAGGCCGTGCGTCAGAAGAACCCGTACTTCGGCTTCCCGGACATGGCGTCCTTCGTGGCCTTCCGCATGCGGCCGCGCAAGTGACGTGACGCGGGGCTGGAGGGGCCGGCTCACACCCGCCGGGCGCGGGCCACGGGCGGCATCTTCACGCCGCTGGCCGGCTTCGCGTGCATGGCCCAGTACGCGGACACGCCCAGCAGCACCAGCGACAGCAGCGTCCACAGCGCCGCCCAGACGATGGACGGCACCCACGTCTCGCTCGCGAGGATGCCCGCGTCGCTCTGGGCGCGCACCGCGCTGTTCCACAGGTCGTCCCGCAGATCGAACACGACGTAGAGCGCCGTGAAGGCCGCGAGGAACAGGTTGAGCGCGTCCACCAGCCCGGTGGGCAGGAAGCGCGCGCCCAGTCCCATGGCCAGCGCCATGCCCAGGCAGAACGCCAGCGTGAACAGGTCCCCCGCGTAGAAGAAGCCCATCACCGCCAGCCACACCGACGCCGCGCCCATCACCGCGCGGCCCAGCCGGAAGCGGAACGTGGCCAGCATCAGCGCCGCCCCCGCCACCGCGCTGCCCAGGTAGCCCGCCGATGACACGATGACGCGGTTGAACACCCCGGGCGGCAGGCGGGACAGGCAGCTGCCACCCTCGTTCACCTGGAGGTGCACCCGGTCCACCGAGCCCCCCACCAGCAGCGTGGCGATGGCATGCCCGCTTTCGTGCATCATCACCACCAGCACCTTCACCGGCCACAGCACCGGCGAATACCAGAAGTACCAGGATGCCCCCATCAACAGGAGGAGCAGCGCCAGCCGTCCGAAATCCAGGGTCGCTCCGCTCGCGGTCCGCATCACTGGTCCCCTCCTGCCTGGACACCGGAACATCCAAGCGCGTTCCATCTTCCGTGAAAACGCCCGCCGCGGACACCGGAACGGTCGCGCCCGGGCACCGGACGGAGTAGGGAGGGGACACCATGAAGAAGACGCTCCTTCTCCTCTGTCTCGTGGCTGCCCCGGCGCTCGCCGGGGAAGGGAAGTGGACCCCCCAGCAGGTGCTGGAGCTGAGTCCCGCCTGGCTCAAGGCCCAGGGCCTCCAGCTGCCGCCCAACAAGCTGTGGGACCCCAAGCGCGGCACGGGCCTGCTGGCGGGCACGGTGAACACCGGCGGCTGCTCCGGGTCGTTCATCTCCGCCTCCGGCCTGATCATCACCAACCACCACTGCGCCTTCTCCATCATCCAGGAGCACAGCTCCCCCCAGAAGGACCTCATCACCGACGGCTTCCTCGCCAAGAGCCCGGCCGAGGAGCTTCCGGGCAAGGGAGCCCGGGTGCAGGTGCCGCGCGGCTTCAAGGACGTGACGGCGGAGATCAACGCCGCCGTGCCGCAGGGCGCGGACGACCTCGCGCGCTACAAGGCCATCGACCGCAAGCAGAAGGAGCTGGTCGCCGAGTGCGAGAAGCGCCCCGCCACCCGCTGCCAGGTCGCCACCTTCGATGGCGGCGTGAACTACACGCTGGTGGACGCCGTGGAGCTGCAGGACGTGCGGCTCGTCTACGCGCCGCCGCGCGCGGTGGGTGAGTACGGCGGCGAGGAGGACAACTGGATGTGGCCCCGCCACACCGGTGACTTCTCCATCATCCGCGCGTACACCGCGCCGGACGGGACCTCCGCCGCGTACAGCGAGAAGAACGTGCCCTACAAGGCGGAGTTCTTCTTCCCGCTGTCCACCCAGGGCGTGAAGCCGGGCGACTTCGTGATGGTGCTGGGCTACCCGGGGAGCACCTACCGCACGCTGCTCGCGGAGGAGATGGCGGAGCGCCAGGCGCGCTACTACCCGCGCATCCGCGACGTGCTGGGCGAGGCCATCCGCATCCTGGAGGCCGAGGGTGAGAAGGATCCGGCCGGGAAGATCGCCGTGGCCTCGCAGCTCAAGGGCCTGCACAACGTCTACAAGAACGCGGGCGGCCAGCTCGCGGGCCTCCAGCGCGGCCACATCGTGACGAAGCAGCGCGACACCGAGGCCGCCACCGTCGCCTGGGCCCAGAAGGCCCCCGCGAAGTGGGGCGACGCCCTCAAGGCCCGGGAGGCGCTGCTCACCGAACAGCAGGCGGCCGGGAAGACCTTCGAGCGCGAGTTCCTGCTCGGCATGTCCGGGCGCCTGGCGCGCGGGCCCGCGCTGGCCACGTCCGTGTCGCGGCTGGCCATGGAGCGCGCGAAGCCGGACCTGGAGCGCCGCCCGGAGTACATGGACCGCGAGCTGCCGCGCATCAAGGACCGCCTGGAGCGCGAGCAGAAGAACCTCTTCCTCGCCGCGGACAAGGTGCTCCTCCACGCGTTCGTGAAGCGCGCGCAGGCGCTCAAGCCGGACGAGCGCATCGCGTCCGTGGACGCCGTCTTCGGCACGACCTATTCGGAGAAGGACGTCGCCGCGAAGATCGACGCGCTCTACGCGGGCACGAAGGTCCTCACCCAGGCGGAGCGGATGAAGATGGCGGACGAGTCCGTCGCGCAGCTCGCCGCGCGCCAGGACCCGATGCTGGCGTTCGGCATGGCGCTGGCGAAGGAGCAGGCCGCGCTGGATGACACGCGCGACCGTCGCCAGGGTGCCGCGTCGCGCCTGCGGCCGGCCTGGCGCAAGGCGGTGATGGCCCAGGCGGGCAAGCCCATCGCGCCGGATGCCAACAGCACGCTGCGCGTGACGTTCGCCAAGGTGCAGGGCTACACGCCGCGCGACGGCGCGCTGTACCTGCCTCAGACGACGCTGTCGGGCATGCTCCAGAAGCACACCGGCGAGGAGCCCTTCAACGCGCCAGAGAAGGTGCGCGCGGCCGCGGAGGCGAAGAAGTTCGGCGCCTGGGCGGACCCCCGGCTGAAGGACGTGCCGGTGGACTTCCTGTCGGACGCGGACACCACGGGCGGCAACTCCGGCAGCCCCACGGTGAACGGCAAGGGCGAGCTGGTGGGCGTGAACTTCGACCGCGTGTGGGAGAACGTCGCGAACGATTTCGGCTACAATCCGGACGTGGCCCGGAACGTCAACGTGGACGTGCGCTACCTGCTGTGGAACCTCGACCAGGTCGAGGACGCGGACGCGCTGCTGCGCGAGCTCAACATCCGCAAGGGCCCGCCGGTGGCGAAGGAGATGCGCTGACATGTCGGACGCGGGTGAGGGGTCTCCACCACTTCCCACCTTCCGTCCCGACGAACGGGTGTGCGGCAACTGCAAGCTCTGGAGTCCGCACTCCGTGGATCACCGGGGATGGGTGGGGCCGTGCCGCCTGCAGAACTCGCGCGGCATGTTCCCGCCCTCCGCCCCCATCTGTGACAAGTACGCGCCCCGGGGCTCCGCCGCCCCGGCGCCCGTGGCCTCGAGCACGCGAACCCGCACGGCGCGGAGCGTGGCCCCCGTGGTGGTGCGCCACCGCGCGGATCCCCATGCCGTGGTGGACCTGGAAGGGCTGAACATGACGCGCGAAGAGCTGATGGACATCTTCCGGGAGGCCGCGGGCCTCAGCGACCCGCCGCTCGCGGGAAAGTGGGAGGGCGGCACGGTGCGGCTCGTGCCGGGCAACCCGGAGCTTCAGGCGAAGGACCTGCCCATCGACAACCTGTTCCACAAGGTCACGATGGTGCGCGACCGCATCCGCGTGCTGGAGCAGAAGCTCAATGCCCACCCGAAGCTCACGGACGCGGAGAAGGCGGAGATGCAGGGCTACATCACCCGCGTCTACGGCTCGCTCACCAGCTTCAACCTCCTCTTCAAGGAGAAGGGGGATCAGTTCGTGGGCAGCAAGGGCGACGAGTAGTCCGTCTCAGGGACGCTGGCCGCGCTCCTCCATCACGGTGAGGGCGCGCTGGCGGCCCCGGTGCAGGGCGCTCTTCACCGTGCCCTCCGGGATGCGCAGGAGCCGGGCGATCTCCGCGGAGCCCAGGCCGCGCACCTCGCGCAGGTAGAGCACCTGGCGCTGCTGGGGGTTCACCTCCTCCAGCGCTTCATGGAAGTGGCGCTGCATCTGGGTGCCCACGGCGTGCGCTTCCGGGGACACCAGCTCCTGGGGGGCGTGCGTCAGCCGCTCCCGGCGCCGGCGCGCGCGCAGCCAGTTGATGCTGCTGTTCACCATCACCCGGTGCAGCCACGTGGTCCAGGTCGCCCGCCCGTCCAGCCCCGGAGGCTGCCGCGACAGGCGCAGGAAGACGTCCTGGACCACGTCCTCCGCGTCGTCGGTGTCGCCCACGATGCGCCGGGCGATGGCCAGCGCCCGGGAGCGGTGCTGGGCGTACAGGTCATTCAGGGTGGGGAAGGCGAGGACGGCGGCGTGCGGGCCCATGGCGGACGGTCTCCTGTGTCTTCCCCTGGAACGAATGGGCGCGTGAAACGGTCTATGGCCCTGGAGTGCGTCGCACCGGAGGGAGGGGCCCCGGGCCGTCCCGTCCCCTGACGGCCCCACCGGGACCCATCCACGGAGCCGGGCCCTGTGTTCCCGCATGCACAGCCGGTGCGCACCTTCCGGACCAGGGAGGCGCCATGGCTCAGCTGGCCAACGTGGGAAGCAGGAGGCCGTTCATGCCCCGGCGCCGGGAGGGCAGTGGCGCCATGGACCTGCTCCTGGGGCGCCCGCTCACCAGCGCCCAGGCGAGACAGGAGAAGACGGGGGTCCTCACCGGCGTGGCGCTGCTCGGGCTGGACGCGCTGTCCTCCGCCGCGTACGGCCCGGAGGCCGCCCTCACCGTGCTGCGCCCGCTGGGGGCCGCGGGCCTGTGGCTGCTCCTGCCCATCACGGCCGCCATCGTCGGGCTCCTGATGATCGTCGCGGGCTCGTACGCGCAGACCATCGCGGCGTACCCGAGCGGCGGCGGGGCGTACACCGTCGCGCGGCAGAACCTGGGGCGCGGGGCGGGGCTGCTGGCCGCCACGGCGTTGATGCTGGACTACATGCTCAACGTGGCCGTGGGCATCTCCGCCGGCACGGGCGCCCTGGTGTCCGCGTTCCCCGTGCTCGAGCCCCACATCCTGCCCATCACCCTGGGCGTGCTGGCGCTGCTCACGCTGGTCAACCTGCGCGGCGTGAGCGAGGCGGGGGCCGTGTTCGTCGTGCCCACGTGGTTCTTCATCGGGTCGCTGGGCCTGGTGCTGGGCGTGGGCCTCATCAAGCTGCTCCTGGGCCACGCGACGCCCGTGCAGGCCCCGCCGCCCCTGGTGGTGCCCGCCGCGCCCGTGGGGGCGTGGCTCATCCTCCGCGCCTTCGCCAGCGGCTGCACGGCGATGACGGGCGTGGAGGCCATCAGCAACGCGGTCCCCATCTTCCGCGACCCGGCCATCCGCCGCGCGCGCGTCACGCTGGGCCTCATCGTCGGCATCCTGGTCACGATGCTGCTGGGCATCGCGTTGCTGTGCCGGGTCTATGGCGTGGGCGCGACGGACCCCACGGGCGCCCACTACCAGACCGTGCTGTCGCAGCTCATCGCGGCGGTGATGGGGCGCGGCGCCTTCTACTACGTGGCCATGGGCGCCATCCTCTGCGTGCTCGCGCTGTCCGCGAACACCAGCTACGCGGGCTTCCCGCTCGTCTGCCAGGTGCTGGCGCACGAGCGCTACCTGCCGCCGGGCTTCGCGCACCGGGGCCGCAGGCTGGCCCTGTCGCGCGGCATCCTCACCTTGTCAGGGCTGGCGGCCCTCCTGCTCATCGCCTGCAAGGGCATCACCGACCGGCTGATTCCCCTGTTCGCCATTGGCGCGCTGATGGCGTTCACGCTGTCGCAGGCGGGCATGGTGATGCACTGGAACCGCCACCGGGGCGAGGGCTGGCAGTGGCGCCGCGCGCTCAACGGCGCGGGCGCGGTGATGACGGCCATCACCCTGGTCATCGTGGGCGTGTCCAAGTTCACGCACGGCGGCTGGGCCGCGTTCGTCATCATCCCGGTGGGCATCGTGCTGCTGTCGCGCATCCACGCGGCCTACCTGCGCACGCGGCGGGCGTCGGAGCTGAAGCGGCCCCTGCACCTGACACCGGGGCCGCCGTTCGTCGCGGTGGTGCCGGTGGACCGCTGGTCGCACGCGTCGGAGACGGCGCTGCGCTTCGCGCTGGAGCTGAGCGACGACGTGCGCGCGGTGCACATCTGCAGCGGCGACACCGACGAGGACGCGCTGGACTCGCAGTGGCAGCACTTCGTCCAGGGGCCGCTGCTGGAGGCCGGCCGCCGGCCTCCGCCGCTCGTGCACGTGTCGTCGCCCTACCGCGCGGTGGTGTGGCCGCTGCTGGACTACCTGGACTCGCTGCTCGCGGAGACCCCCGGACGCACCGTCGCCATCGTGCTGCCGGAGCTGCTGGAGAAGCGCTGGTACCGCGCCATGCTGTACGGCCGCCGCTCGGAGCTGCTGCGCAGCGCGCTGCTCCTGTCCGGCGAGCGGCGCCTGGTGGTGGTCAGCGTGCCCTGGTACCTGCGCACGCCGGAGCACCCCGCGCCGCATTCAGCGTGGGCCGACTCCGCGCACCCCGACGACGGCTGACGCCGGGGCGGACGCGGGCCGGCGCTACTCCTGTTCGTCCTGCTTCGTCAGGCCCCAGTCCTTCAGGCGCTTGAAGAGGGTGGAGCGCGCGAGGCCCAGCTCACGGGCCACGCGCTCGCGGTTGTTGTTGAAGCGGCGCAGCGCGGTTTCGATGATCTGCCGCTCCAGCTTCTCCAGCATCTGCTCCAGCGTCATGCCCGGCGGCAGCTCCGGCACGGTGATGCCCGTCTCGCGGTTGACCTCCTGGTCGAAGGACAGGTCGCTCGCGTCGATGGACGGCCCCTTGCGCAGGAGCAGCGCGCGGTGCACCACGTTGCGCAGCTCGCGGATGTTGCCCGGCCAGGCGTGTTGCTGGAGCCTGTCCAGCGCGGACGGGGTGAAGCGCACGACCTGCCCGCGAGGGGCGAACGCGCGCACGAAGTGCTCCGCCAGCGCCACCACGTCCCCCCGGCGGCTGCGCAGGGGCGGCAGGTGCAACGGGACGACGCACAGGCGGTAGTAGAGGTCCTCGCGGAAGCGGCCCTCGCGCGCCGCCGCCAGCAGGTCCCGGTTGGTGGCCGCCACGACGCGCACGTCCACGTGCAGGGGGCGGCTCGCGCCCACGCGCTTGATTTCGCCGCTCTCCAGCGCGCGCAGCAGCTTGGCCTGGAGGTCCAACG
The DNA here is from genome assembly GCF_009909145.1 of Corallococcus silvisoli. NCBI lineage: Bacteria > Pseudomonadati > Myxococcota > Myxococcia > Myxococcales > Myxococcaceae > Corallococcus > Corallococcus silvisoli. The sequence goes on along the minus strand of NZ_JAAAPJ010000002.1, from coordinate 156,966 downwards.
GCAGCTCTCCAATTTCATCCAGGAAGAGGGTGCCGCCGTCCGCCTCCTCGAAGGCGCCCTTGCGCGCGCCCACGGAGCCGGTGAAGGCGCCCTTCTCGTGGCCGAACAGCTCGCTCTCAATCAGCTCCTTGGAGATGGCCGCGCAGTTGACCGGGATGAGCGGCCGGTTCGCGCGCGGCGAGCACGCGTGCAGCGCGTTCGCCACCAGCTCCTTGCCCGTTCCGGACTCGCCCAGGATGGTGACGGCGGCGGTGGACGGAGCCACGCGCTGGATGAGGTCCGCCAGCTGCCGCACCGCCGGATCGCTCCCAAGGATGCCGTGGAAGGTCGTGGCCTCCTTCTTCGTGGAGGGCACCGCCTCCAGGATGAGCTCCGCCTCGCCCACGCGCAGCGAGGTGGGCAGCGTGACCTCCGCCTCGAAGAGGCGCACCGGGCCCAGCCACGTGCCGTTGGTGGAGCGCAGGTCCACGACGTGGAAGACGCCGTCCTTGCGCGTCACCTTGAGGTGCCGGCCGGAGATGAACCGGTCCTGGAGCACCAGGTCGTTTCCCGCGTCCTTGCCCACCGTGAAGCTGTCGCCGGTGAGCCGGTGCACGGCCTCCGAGGTGCCCTGCTTCACCCGCACCTGCGCCGCCTGCCAGCGCTGCGCGTCCCGACCCTGCACGGCGGTGGAGTGGCCCGCCTCGGTGGCCGCGTCCGCGTCCTCGCTGGCGCCGTGCTGGCGGAACACCGCGCGCCACTGGCCCAGCTCGATGTCCGCGCCGTCGGGCAGCTCCGCGCGCTCCACCGACGCGCCCGCGACCTTGGTGCCCTTGCCGGACAGGTCCTCCACCCGGCACGTCTGGCCATCCCACAGGAGGGCCGCCTGCAGGCGGCTCACCTCCGGATCCGGAATGGCCACGTCGCTCGAGTCACCCCGACCGAGCACCAACCGCGCCCGGTCCACCGCCACCCGCAGCACTTCCTCGCCTCGACGGAAGAAGACCAGCTCCGGCATTCCCAACCTCTCCCAGGACCCCCGGAAGGGGGCCGCGCGCAGCGCTTTACACGGCGCATGCGCGGGCTTCAACCCAGGGGGGCGATACAAGGGGAGGGCCGAAACCGACCCCCGTGGACCTGCCTAGTGTTTGGGCGCGAAGCGCGGGCTGCCCACCATGCCGGTGAGCCGGCCGCCGCGCCAACCCGGGTTGTCCCGGTCCGCCGGCAGCATGTTCACCGCGAGCGCCAGGGGCCCCAGGCGCTGCTGGAAGGCCTGCTCGAACTTCAGCCGCACGTCGAGCGCCAGCTCGCTGTACTCCAGCCTCCGGCCCAGCTTCACCGTGCCGGTGCCCGAACCCTCCAGGTCCTCGCTCTTGAGGTTCAGGTCCCGCACCGTGCCCAGGCCCTTGTCGAACTGGATGTCGCCCTTCAGCTCGCCCAGCAGCACGCGCGGCAGGTCCATGGGCATCGCCGGGCCGCCCCCCATGGGGATGGCCGCCTTGCCGCCCTTGATGGTGAGCCCCTGGGTGTCCATCACCACGGTGCCCGTCGCCTGGGACCAGTCCACCGGTTGGCCGCGCACCATCGTGCCGGGCGCCTGGAGCGACACCTTCGCGTTCACGGTGCCCTCCATGTCCACGCCGGTGTACGCGGGCAGGTTGCCGCCGCCCGCCTGCACTCCGTCCACGTCCACGTCCAGCGCCGTGCCGCTCAGGCCGCCCACGTGGACGTTCACCGTGCCGCCCATGCCCTTGAGCTTCAGCACCACGCCGGGCGGAAAGAGGGACGGGCGCAGCGCCACGCTGTCGAAGGTGAGCGCTTCACCCAGCTCGTCGGGGCCCATGCCGCCGGACTCGCCCCGGGCGAGCGCCGCCACGGCGTCCGCACCCAGCGGCGAGGGGGGCTTGCTCACGCGCACGTTGGTGGCGGTGACGCCGGACAGGCCGGGCCTCAGACCGCCAATGCGCACCGCGAGCCCCTGGGCCGCGGCTTCCGTCACCAGCCGCGAGCGGACCGCGTCGTACGGGAAGGTGAACATCAGGCAGAGGACGAACGCCACCAGGGCGAACGCGGTGTAGCCGAGGATGAGCTTCCAGCGGGCGGTCTTCGTTTCGGAGGCCATAGGGCTATTGCTTCATCCGGTAGGTGGCGACGGTGGTCCAGGCCGTCAGGGTGTCCGTGGCGGGCCGGGGCTCCACGCGCAGGTACTTCACCTTCACGATGCCCGGGCCCGTCTCCACCGTGCGCAGGAAGTCCGTCAGCTTGCGCAGGTCCACGTCCGTGAACGTCAGCTCCACGGAGCTCTCGATGATCTTCCCATCCCCCACGCCCACGTCGCCCTTGGGCGTCATGTTGGGGACGGTGAGGCCGGCGGCGGTGGCCTTGTCTTCAATGTACGTGATGAGCCGCACGTTGCTCTGCGTCAGCTGCTGCTCCACGCTCTGGCGCTCCGCCTGGGCCTGGCCGTAGCTGATGGCCAGGGCCTGGACCTCCTGCAGCTTCGCCAGCTTGTCCTGCGTGCGCCGGCGGTAGCCCTGCGCGCTGTTGGCGAAGCTGAAGAGCGTGACGAAGAGGACGAACACCAGGACCGCGGAGCCGGCGATCGCCACGAGCTTGCGCTCGCGGTCGCTCAGCCGCTCGAACCATGTCTGGAGCGGCGCGAAGATTTCCCGAAGCTTTCCCATGTCAGGTCTCCCCCCCCTTTGGCTCGCCGGGGCACTGCACCTGCACGTCCAGGCGGAAGGTCACCTTCTGCCCGTCGCGCGTCTTCTCCACCTTGCCCTCCTTCACGTCCTTGAAGCAGCGGTGGCCCTTCAAGGCGGCGGAGAGCGTGTCGATCTGCTTGGAGCTGTCCGTCTCCCCCTGGAGCATGATGCGGTCCAGGTCCACCTGGATGCGGTCGAACTTCACCGGCACCTCCGGCGGAATGCGCTGGGTGACCTCCGCCAGCAGGTTCACGGCGGACATCGTGGGCAGCGCCGCGGCGGGGCTCTCCACGCCCTTGAGCATGTTGAGGGCGCGGTCGTAGTTCTGCTCGCACGTGCCCAGGATGCGCTGGGTCGTCTTGCAGAGCACCGCGTCCACCTCCGCCTCGCGGCGGGAGAGCACCGTGTTGCGCACCACCCCGAAGGCGATGAGCAGCAGCAGCAGCGTCACGGCGAAGGAGGCCAGCAGCCCCAGCCGGTCCTTCACGTAGTCGTAGCCGCCCTTGAACGAGAACTCGCCCCGGCGCAGGTTGAAGCGCGGCGCCCGGACCCCGGCCGCGTTGCCGCGCATCGCCAGCGCGAACGCCTGCGCGGCCGTGGGCGCCTCCGCCGCGCCAATCAACGTGGAGGTGTCCGCCGGCAGCGCCAGCACGCGCACGGGCAGGTTCAGGTCCTTGGACAGCTGCTCCGCCAGGCCCGGCATCCGCGCGGTGCCGCCGCACAGCACCACCGCGGAGACCTGCCGGCGGGTGCGCGCGGTGAAGGACTTGAAGGACGGGCGCAGCTCGCGGAGCACCGGCTGCAGGCCGCGCACGAACGCGTTCGCGGCGCGCTCGGCGTCCGGGCCGTGGGCCGCGCTGGCCAGCGCCCCGTGCGCCTCCTTCCACGCGTGCGCCTCCGGCAGCGTCGTCTGGAACTCGGTCGCGAGTGCGCGCGTCAGGTCGCGTCCGCCCCCCGCGAAGGTGCGCGCGAACTCCACGCCCTTGCCCGGCTGTCCGATGGCCACCGCCGTGCGCTCATGGCCAATGTCCACCACCGCCACCGAGCCGCCCTCGCCCGCGCTCTCGAAGAGGCCGGGCAGCTGGGTGAAGAGGTTCTGGTACGCGAGCGCGGGGTGGGTGATGACGCGCGGATCCAACTGGAGGCCGCCCAGCAGCGCCAGCAGCTCCTGGAGCTCCTGCTTCTTCACCACGCCCACCAGCAGGTCCGCGGCCTTGTCCTTGCCGGGGGTGTCCCGCTGGCCGACCACCTGGTAGTCGTAGACGACCTCCGAGATGTCGAAGGGCAGCTGGCTGCCGACCTCGAAGGGCAGCGTCGCCTCCACGCGCTTGCTGTCGGAGAAGGGCAGGCTCACCGCGTGCGTGGTGAGGGACGGTCCGGGCAGGGCGATGACGACCTGGTCCACGTGCCCTTCGGGCATCTTCCCGAGCAGCTCCTCCACCGCGGCGCGCAGCGTCTCCGGACGCTCGCCTTCCTGCGCGCGGCGCACTTCGGCGTACGCCTGCGTGGTGTGGCTTTTCGCTCCGGAGGTGAGCACCACCCCCTTCACGGAGTGGCTGCCCAGGTCCAGGCCAAGAATGCGGGCCATGCTATTCCTCTCTGTAATACACGAGCTTGCCCAGCCCGTCGTCCAGGCGGATGACGGCGGTGAGCGTCTTCTGGACGCTGCCCGCTTCTCCCACGGACTTGATGGTGAATGTCTTGCTCTTGTCGCCCAGGTAGCGGTTCTGCTGGACGTTGCCCTTGATGAGCGGATTGACCGCGATGCCGGCCTGCTCCACCACGCCCACGAAGTCCGACACCGACATGCCGAAGAAGTTGAACATGCGCGCGGCGCGGATGCGGCTGATGAGCTCGTTGAGGAACACCGGATCCGTCAGCCGGGGATCCGGCCGGTTGGGGTCCGCGGCGGACATGATGGCCAGCCCCAGCATGATGGGGTCGTCCGTGTTGATGTTCGGCTTGGAGTTGATGTCCGGGTACACCGTGAGCCGGTCGCGGAAGGCCGCCATGAAGCGGTCGTTGACGCCGTGCACCCGGTACAGCTCGTCCAGGCTGTCGAAGCGGGCGTTCTTCACTTCATAGCGCGGCTGGTAGCGGCTGTACGGGGAACCCTCGTCCGCGAAGCCGGAGACGAACGGGTTCGTCGGGTCCTTGGGGTTGAAGCTGGACTGGGTGGTGTCCTCGTCCGCCCAGTCCTTCAGCGCGATGACGGTGTCCTGCGGCGTGGAGCGAACGTGATTCGCGTCGTCCTGCTGCCAGAGGAACTCGAAGCGCTTGTCGGCGAACATGTCCAGCATGCGCGCCGCGGTGGCCTGCGCCTCCGCGCCGCCCGTGTTCAGGCGCATGACGTTGAGCTTCTCCTCCTCGTCGCTGATGGTGGCGAGGAAGCACCCGTCGAAGCCGCCGAAGGAGCGGCGCTGCATCTGCGCCGCCACCTGGGTGGCCGCGCCCGGGCTCTCGTCCCCGTCGTCCATCTTGAACTTCGGGTCCACCTGCACCGGGTCCGTCTCCACGGGGCGGCCGTCCACGCCCTGGGCGCCGTCGCTCTTCACCAGCCCCTTGAGCATGTGGCAGTCCACCCGCGCCAGCTTCCAGAGCTGGATGTTGAGCGACTGCGGCTGGAAGTTCTGCGCCCCCGCCTGTCCCTTGGCCCCGCCGCCCATGGCCCCCAGCGCGGAGAGGATGCTCGCGGGGTTGGGGATGGGCGTCTGGTCCACCTGCTTCTGGAAGCGCAAGAGCAGCCGCCCCAGCGCGATGCCGGAGCGGGCCATGTAGTAGGCGCGCACTTCGTCGCGCTGGTTGGAGGCGAGCTGCAGGTCCACCCGGCTGTTGTACGCGAACTCGGTGGCCACCACCGTGAGCAGCGCGATGGAGACGAGCGCGATGATGAGCGCCACGCCGCGCGAGCGCTTGTCCCGGCGACGGCCGGGGCTGGCCGCGCCCGGCGCCTGGGGAAGGGAGGTCCGCGCCCCGCCACGCCGGCGGGACGCCTGCTGGAAGTAGGGGAGGGGCATCAGTTGAACCTCGGCAGTTCCGTGTTGAGCAGGATGCGCGTCTGCGTGGTGTAGCGCGCCTCCTTGCCCGACTCATCCAGGGCGATGACGGTGATGCGCACGCGCGTGGGGAGGATGGACTTCTTCTCCGTGCGCCGCGTGTCCCATTCGTCGTCCCACTCCTTCTTCTCCGAATCCCAGTAGGCGAACTCCACGCCCTTGACGCCTTCGAAGAGCACGTCCGTGGTGCCGCCCCGGTCCATCCGGTCGCCCACGTTGGGGTCCTCCCGGCGCTTCAAATCCAAGCGCTGCCGGGCGCCCCGCTCGGTGGAGTTCTCCACGAAGTACTCCACCACCGCCTGGTCGGACTCCTTCACGTCCGTGTACAGGCGCTGGTGCGAGAACGTGGTGAAGGTCAGCTTGTCGCGCTCACCGATGAAGTTGGTGGGCCGGTCATTCTGGTCGCGGAAGCGGCGCAGGTCATACCGGTCGCTCACGAAGGCGGAGCCCACCTCGCGCGCCATGCGGTTGAGCGACACGCGCACCATGCGGTAGCGCTCCGCTTCGCCCTCCACCACTTCCTTGGCGTTGATGCCCGTCTGGAACGCCAGGGCGACGACGGTGCCCATCAGCGCGGTGATGGAGACCGCCACCATCACCTCCATCAGCGTGAAGCCACGGACGCGTCGCTTCATTGGATGCCTCCACGTCCCGGCAGGCCCGGGAAGGTGCCCCGGCCCCCGCCGCCAAAGATGCCGCCCGGCGGGCGCGGGTTGAAGCCGCCGTTGCCTGGCTGCTGCTGGCCGGCCGCGCCGTTGAGCTCGTTGAGCACCTGCGCGCGGTTGCGCAGCGGCCGGCGCGTGTTCGGGTCCAGCATCTGCCCGTTGGGGCCGGGGATGGGGTTGTCCACCACGCGGCCGTTCTCATCCACCCACTGGTTCTCCGCGCCCGCCGTGGAGCCCGCGTTGGGCGTGAAGCCGCCGTTGCGGTCGCCGCCGGGCCCCAGGGAGACCACGTGCGTCACCACGTCCAGGCTCTCCACCTGGGTGCCTTCCTTCCAGTACACGGTGAGGTGCACCTCGCGGACGGACTTGGTGAGCTGGTCCACCATCTGCGTGAACATGGGCTGCGCCATGCTCATGGCGGAGGCGCCCATGGGGCTGGAGGTGGTGGTGCCGCCGGGGGGCGTGCTGCCCTTGCCGGAGCTGCCGCCGCCGCCGAAGAGGCCCGCCAGGCCCCCCATGGGGTCGCTGGAGTCGCCGCCGCCCATGGGCAGGTTGAAGATGGCGCCGATGAGCTGATCCGGCGTCACGCCGTCCGTCTTGGGCGCGATGATGCGCGCGCGCCACTTGAACTGGGGCCAGCCGTCGTCGGAGAAGTCCCCGGACTGTTCGTCGTCGTCGGCGTCGAAGCCGTCGTCGTAGAGCTTCTGCTCCAGGTCCGTCATCTTCGAGCGGGCCAGGAGCGACGCCACGGTGAGCCGCTTGGTGTAGACGTGGTTGGCCACCGCGCCGGAGTTGAGGTCGAAGATGGCCATCAGCGCGACGCTGAGGATGGCCAGGGCCACCATCGTCTCCAGCAGGGTGAAGCCCAGGGGCCGCTGCTTGGGATGTCTCATGAGCGGGGCACCTCCAGGGCCTCGGATGCGATGTTCACCTTGCCTGTCAGGGGTGACACGTCCAGGGTCCACGCGTTGTCGCCCTGGCGCAGGAACACCATGGCCTTCTCCGTGTACCCCTGCGGGAAGAAGTAGAGATAGGCCACGCCGCTCTCCACGGGCTCCCGCTGTTGCCGCGTCCACACCGACACCGCCACACCCGCCGGCAGCTCGCGCGGGGTGATCTCCTCCGCGGTGTAGGTGGAGAAGGTGGACAGGGACTCGATGCGGGCCTTCTCCTCGTCCATCAGCTCCTGCGCGGACGGCTGGGAGTTGTCGGAGCGCGTGTAGTTCTTGCGCGTGTCGCCGCCGTTGTTGCCGGCGCGCGCGGCCTTCTCGCGGTTGCGCTTGTCGTCGCGGAGCACCGCGTCCCGGTCGCGCGAGGTGGTGATGCCGCCCGCGGCGCATTCCGCGTGGTAGCGCGTGGCCTCCTCGCGCTTCGGGTCGGGGATTTCAAACACCAGCCTGCACGTCTTGCCGCTGAGCGCCGCCGAGTCGTACAGCGACCGGATGACGCCCGCGAGCTCTGTGGCGGAGCCCTTCGCCTTGGCGCCGGTGAGCGCGCCGATGCCCACCGTCACCGCGGCGAACATCACCGCCGCGATGGCCAGCGCGATGGAGATCTCAATCAGCGTGAGGCCGCGGGGGGCGCGGCGGCGGCGGGCGGGCAGGGGGCGCATGGCGGACGTCATGGCTGCACCTCCTGTGCCACGATGCCGCCGCTGAAGATGTCCGCGGCGTCACCGGTGCCGCCGGGCTTGCCGTCGGAGCCGAGGGACAGCACGGCCCCCGTCTTGCCCTCCATCCGGTAGACATACGGATGGCCCCACGGGTCGATGGGCGGCGCGTCCAGCACCTTGGAAGCGATGAGCGGGGTGAAGCCCTGCGCCTGGCTGGGGAAGAAGCCCATCAGCCGGTGGTAGGCCTTGAAGTAGCCCTCCAGGCGGCGGATCTGCTCGCGCGCCTGGCGCTGGGTCGGGGTGAGGGTGTTGTCCTCGGTGGCCCACACCAGCGCGAAGGCGAGCACGCTGGCGCCGCCGAACACGCCCAGGAGCAGCAGCCGGCCCAGGCGCGTGGAGCGGGCGCGAGGAGGCCCACCGGAGACGGAGCGCGCCTCGCGCGCGGACGTCGGAGAGGAAGTGTGCTCGGGAGTCATCTCGGGCATTCCTACGACAACACGCGGGAGGCGCGGCCTTGCTCCAGGAAACGGGACGCGACCTACTTCTTCGCGTTCTGGTCCTTGGAGGAGATGTCGGCGTCGGAGCCCTCGCCGCCCGGGTTGCCGTCGGCGCCGTAGCTGGTGATGACCGGCTTGCCGCCCTCGTTCATGTACACGTACTCGCGGCCCCAGGGGTCCATGGGCATGCGCTCCAGGTTCTGGGTGTCCACCAGCGCCTTGAGGCCCGTGGCGGTGTCCGGGTAGGAGCCCTTCTTCGTGTAGTAGAGCTTCATCGCGCTCTGGATGTTGCGGATGTCCAGGCGCGCGGTGTCCTGCTTGGCCTCTTCCAGCTTCGGGATGACGGCCACGCCCACCGCGGCGGCGATGAGCCCGAGGATGGTGATGACCACCATGATCTCGATCAGGGTCATGCCGCGGTTGCGGCGGCGCTGCTGCTTCTTCGTGTTCGTGTTCGTCGTCATGTCTTCACTCACTTTCGGGTGACTTTCTGGCAGGCCACCGCGTCATGGGTGTGTCGGGATGTCAGAAGGTTTCAGGGAGGAGCGCCACGCCCGGAGGCGGGAGGCGGCTCCCGGTGGGTGTAGAGGGTGGCCCCCACCGTCGCCAGCGTGGCGGCCAGGGCCAGGAGCCCCATCAGCGTGACGCGCTGGATCCACCGGTCGAGCGTGTCGTTCATCGTCGGACTCCCTCCACCTAATGGATGGCCGTGTTCACCTGGAGAATCGGCATCAGGATGGAGAGCGCGACGAATGCAATCATCACGCCCATCACCACGATGAGCATGGGCTCCAGGAGGCTGGTGAGCGCGCCGATGCGCACGTTCACCTGCGTTTCATAGGAGTCCGCCACCGACAGGAGCATGTCCTCCAGCTGGCCGGATTTCTCACCGATGGCGACCATGTGGTACACGAGCGGCGGGAACTGGCCGGACCGCTTGAGGGGGGTGGCGATGCTCTCGCCCTCGCGGATGGACTCGCGGGCGTTCTCCACCGCGTCCGCCAGCACCGAGTTCGTCATCACCGCCTTGACGATGTCCAGCGCGGCCAGCATGGGCACGCCGCTCTTGAGCAGCGTGGACAGCGTGCGCGCGAAGCGGGAGATGGCCAACAGGCGCACGAGGCTGCCGAAGATGGGCGCCTTGAGGGTGAAGCGGTCCCACTTCGGCTTGCCCTTGGGGCTCTTCGTCCAGCGCATGAAGAAGACGAAGCCCGCCACGATGGACGGAATCACCAGGAACCACCAGGCCTGCATGAAGTTGGACGCGCCAATGAGGATGCGCGTGTTCAACGGCAGGGTGGCCTTCATCGTTTCGAAGATCTTCGTGACCTTCGGGACGACAAACACCATCAGCAGCACCAGGATTCCGCCGCCGACCAGCAGCATGATGGCGGGGTAGAGCATGGTGCCGATGATCTTCTGCTGCAGCTTGGCCTGGTTCTCCGTGAAGTCCGCCAGGCGCAGCAGCACGGTGTCCAGCGCGCCGGAGGCCTCACCCGCGCGCACCATGTTGATGTAGATGCTGGGGAAGATCTTCGGGTGCTGGCTGAACGCGTCCGCCAGGGACGAGCCTTCGTTCACGCGCTGCTTGATGTCGGAGAGGGCGCGCTTGAGCCGCTCCTTCTCCGCCTGGTCCACCAGCGCGTTGAGCGAGTCCACGATGGTGACGCCCGCGCCCAGCAGGGTCGCGAGCTGGCGGGTGAGGATGGCGACGTCCTCGGTGCTCACCCGGCCGCCCGCCAGCTTGCGCAGGTCCACGTCGCGCGCCACGAGCGCCGCGTTGGCGCCCTTGGACACGCCCGCGCGGCTGCCCTCCGCCTGCCCGAGCACGTCGGTCAGGAAGATGCCGTCCGCGCGCAGCTTGGAGCGCAGCGTCTTGGGTGAGTCCGCCTCCAGCAAGCCCTTCTTCTGCTTGCCGTGGGAATCAAGGCCTCTGTATTCGAAGACGGGCATGGCGGACTAGATGTCCTCCTGCGTGATGCTCAGGACCTCGGCGATGGTCGTCTCGCCCAGGGCGATCTTCCGCACGCCGTCGTCCAGGAGCGTGATCATGCCCTTGGCGAGCGCGGACTTCTTGATGGTGGATGCGTCCACGTTCTTCAACACCAGCTGGCGCACGTCGTCGTCCACGAAGAGGAACTCGTAGATGCCGGAGCGGCCTCGGTAGCCGTTGCGGTTGCAAGACGGGCAGCCCACCGCCTTGTAGATGCGGTCGGTGTTGAAGCGCTCCTTGAAGCTCTTGACCGTGAAGCCGAGCTCCTTCAGGTCCGCGTCCGTGGGCGTGTAGGCCTGCCGGCAGTCCGGGCACACCCGGCGCACGAGGCGCTGGGCGAGGATGCCAGTGAGTGACGACGCCACCAGGAAGGGCTGCACGCCCATGTCCACCAGACGGGTGACGGCGCCGGCCGCGTCGTTGGTGTGCACCGTGGAGAGCACCAGGTGGCCCGTGAGGGACGCCTGGATGGCGATCTCCGCCGTCTCCTTGTCGCGGATCTCACCGACCATGATGACGTCCGGATCCTGGCGCAGGAAGGAGCGCAGGCCTTGCGCGAACGTCAGGCCGATCTTCGGGGCGATGGCCATCTGGCCAATGCCCTTGAGCTGGTATTCGACCGGGTCCTCGACGGTGAGGATGTTGAGGTCGGGCGTGTTGATCTTGGAGAGCGCGCCGTAGAGCGTGGTCGTCTTGCCGGAGCCCGTGGGGCCCGTCACCAGGACGATGCCGTGCGAGCGCTTGATGACGGACTCCATGTTGCCCAGCACCTGCTGGCTCATGCCGATCTCCGCCAGGTCCAGCAGCGTCGCCGTCTTGTCGAGCAGACGCATGACGATGCGCTCGCCGAACGACGTGGGCGTGGTGGACAGACGGATGTCGATGTCGCGGCCCGCGAGCTTGATGCGGATGCGACCGTCCTGCGGCAGGCGCTTCTCCGCGATGTTGAGCTGCCCCATCACCTTGACGCGCGCGATGATGGAGTTCTGGTAGCGCTTGGGCGGCTTGATGACCTCCTGGAGCACGCCGTCGATGCGGAAGCGCACCAGGAGCTCGCGCTCCATGGGTTCGATGTGGATGTCGCTCGCCCGCTCCTTGGCCGCGCGGAAGAGCACGGAGTTGACCAGCCGGATGACCGGGGCTTCGTCATCCGCGTCGAGCAGGTCCTTGGGCTCCTCCAGCTCGTGCGCCAGCGAGTCCAGGTCCTCCGTGGTCTCCATCTCGTCCACGAGCGCTTCGGCCTCGTTGACGGAGCGGTCGTACACGCTGTTGATGGCGTCCACGATCGTGGACGCCATCGCGATGCGGGGCTGGATGCCCTGGCCCAGCAGCAGCCGCGCGTGGTCCAGGGAGGTGGTGTCCAGCGGATCCGCCACCGCGAGGACGACCTCGTCGCCCTCCACGGACAGCGGCAGCAGCTGCGTCTGGCGCGCGAAGTTGATGGGGATGCGCTTGACCAGCTCCGCGTCCACTTCCTCCGTGAAGATGCGCTGGAGGTAGGGCAGGTCCAGCTGGTGGCCCAGGGCGCGCGCCACGTCCTCGTCGCTGACCGCCTTCATGCCCACCAGGATCTCACCCAGCCGGCCGCCCTTCTCCTGCTGCGCGGCGAGCGCCTCCTGGATCTTCTCCGGCGTGAGGGCCGGCACGAGCGCGCGGAGGATCTCCCCGAGCGGCCGGCCACACAGGTACGCCTGCCCGTGGGCGACGACCTGGGTGGCGTCGTTGCGGCCGCCGGCCACGTCGGGTGTCGCGGCGGAGGCTTGGAGGGTCGTGGGGTCGGCGGTCAGGTCCATGGGTTTACTCCCCGTTTCCCGGCTGGATTCGCAGCCTCTCCGGGTTGGCGTCCGGAGTGGGCGCCGTCACCTCGGGTTGCGTCGCGGGCGTCGCGGGCACTGATCTGTCTGAACCCCCCGCTGGCGCCTCGGTATTTCGCGGAGCCTGCCCGCCCTCGGGGGAGTGGGCGGCCCCGTTCGGCGTGGCGGGCGCCTGCCCGCCAGGCTGGGCATGGGACGAGGAGGCGGGCGGACCACCGGCCGGCGACGGGCTGCCCACCGGACGGATGACGCGGTCGTTGGACGTGCCGCTGCCGCCGTTCTCCACGCGCTGCTCTTCCTTGAGGACGGCCTGGTTCATGCGCGACAGCGGGCCGGGCTTGCGGCTGAAGTCCACCGCCACGTCGTAGCCGGGCACCTGGCCGTAGAACTGCTCCACGAACTGCTGACGCTCCTTCATCTTGCGCTCGAAGATGCGCCGGAAGTCGTCCTGGCTCCGGATGATGTAGGGCGTCAGGAACAGCAGCAGGTTCGTCTTGGTCTTGCGGCGCGTGGTGTCGCGGAACAGGTGGCCCAGGAGCGGGATGTCACCCAGCACCGGCACCTTGGAGACGGACTCCAGGGTGCGGTCCTGCATGATGCCGCCGATGACGACCGTCTCCATGTCCTTGGCGATGACGGTCGTCTTCGCGCTGCGCTTCGACGTGGTGGGGCCCAGCACGGGGTCCGTCGAGGCGATCTCCTCCGTCTGCTCCGTGATGACCAGGCGGATGAAGTCGCTCTCGTTGATCTGCGGCTTGACGGTGAGCTTCAGCTCCACGTTCTGGCGGGTGATGGGCGCGTACAGCGACCCCAGGCCTCCCAGCGAGCCCAGCAGCGACGGGGTGAGGCCGCCGGCGGCGGTGCCGGTGCCGCCCAGCGAACTGCCCAGGCTGGACGGGGAGAAGCCGGACTGGAAGGGCACGTTCTGGCCCACCGTGATCTCCGCCTCCTCGTTGTCGCTGGTGAGCAAATGCGGCGTGGAGAGCACGTTCACGTCCGACGACGCCTGCATCGCGTTGAGCACCACGCCGAAGGCCGGGATGTCGATGCCCAGGCTCTTGAGCCCCGGGAGGACGGGGCCCTGGATTCCGGCGAGGAAGCCGCCCATGCCGGCCAGGCCCGCCAGCGAGAAGGACGGGGGCGCGCCGCTGCCGGAGTAGTTGGTGCCGAAGATGCCGGGGATGGGGCCGTTGTCCGTCTTGAGGCTGAAGCCCTGGTGGAAGTTGACGCCGAACTCGCTGTTGCGGTCCAGGTTCACTTCCATGATGACCGCCTCCACGAACACCTGGCGGCGCGGCTGATCCAGCTGCTGGATGATCTGGACGATGTTCTTGTAGTCCGCCTGGCTGGCGACGATGACCAGCGAGTTGGTGCCCTTGTCCGCGGAGATCTTCACCTCGCCGCTGAACAGCTCCGCGGCCTGGGTGGGCCCGCGCGGCACGCCCTGCGGCTGGTTCGGGATGGGGACGCGCTGGGGGCGGTTGGCGGTGCCCTGCGCGAGCGACTGGAGCGTGCTGGCCAGCTCCTCCGAGTTGGCGTTCTCCAGCGGGTAGACGTTGATCTTGTTGCCGCTGCCGGACGGGATGTCGATTTCACGCACCAGGTCCTGGATGCGGCCGAAGGCGGCGGGGCTGGCCACGACGATGAGCTTGTTGGTGCGCTCGTCCGGGATGATCTGCGACAGCGTCGCGGCGCCGCCGGTGTCCGTGCCGCCGGAGGCCACGCCCTCGCCAGGGGGCTGTCCGGGGATGCCCTGGGTGAAGTTGCCGGGGCGCTGGCCCGCGCGGCCGCCCGCGCCGGACTTGGCCTCGAAGAGCTTCTGGATGGTGTTGGCCACGTCCTGGGCGGTGGCGTACTGCACCTGGATGATGCGCATCTCGTCGCTGGAGGAGCGGCTGTCCAGCTGGTTGATGAGGCGCTCCAGGCGGTGGATGTTGGAGCCCACGTCGTTGACGATGATGGTGTCCGGCGGGTACGGGATGGTGTCGCCGTCCTTGGACACGAGCTGCTGGAGGACGCCGCGCAGCGGCTCCACCTCCACGTACTTGATCTTGAACAGCTTGGTGACCATCTGCTCGTTCGTCGTGTACGGCGTCTCGTCGTCCACGATGGTCGGGATGGGGTTCTGCTTCGCCGAGCGCTTGTCGACGATCTTCAGGAAGCGGCCGTACGGGTAGACGGCGAGGCCGTTGGCGTCGAGCGCGGCGAGGAACGCGGAGTAGAACGAGTCCGCGTCCACCTCCACGCGGCCGTTCTCCGGGCCGATGATGGAGATCTTCCCGCGCACGTTCTCCGGGAGGATGAACGTGCGGCAGGTGGCGTCCGACACGGTCTGGACGAGCTTCTCGATGTCCACCTTGTCGAAGTAGATGCCGTAGCGCGCGTGGCGCCGGGCCTCCTCGCAGGAAGGCACCTGGCGCGGGCCCTGGTTCTCAGGCGCGCTGGTGCTGGGGGGCGGGGCGGCGGCGGTGCCCTGCGGGGTGATGGTCCGGTCGCCCTGGGCGGCCGGAGCACTGGGCAGGGCGGGACGGCGCTGGGCCCACGCGGGGACCGAGAGCGCGAGGCACAGACAGAGCATCCAGGACGGGAGCGTCGTCTTCATGGAGGAGCGGGCGCGGAGCGGGGGTGTTTAACGGACGTTGTAGGATTTGCGGATCGGCGCGCCGTTGCGCTCGATCTCGATCTCGATGCGGGAGGAGTCCTTCAGCTTCGAGTACACCTCCAACGCCTTCTCGGGGCTGTTCAGGTCGAAGCCGTTGATGCGGCGGATCACGTCACCGTTCTGGACGCCAATCTTCGAATAGATGGAGTCCGGGCGGATGGAGAACAGCTTGAAGCCCACGGCCTGGCCGTCCTTGAAGGCGGGCACGATGCGCGCCTGCATGGCCACGTCGTTGAGGTTGCTCAACGTCTTGTCGATTTCGGCCTTGGGGACTTCGTACTCGTTCTCCCCGGTGGACTTGATGCCGTTGCCCAGGCCGTTGGGCGCGGTGTTGGTGGGCGCGGTGACGGGCGGAGGGGTGTAGGCGGCGACGGCGCCGTCGCCGGGCTGCCCGTCGATGAACTCGCGCCGGCCGTTGTTGTTGATGATCACGCGCTCGCGTTCAATCTCCATGATGGTGGCGCCCATCAGGTTGTTGCCGACCATGTACGTCTGCGAGCGCTGCGTGGTCATGTCCTGGATGGACGCGAACGACCAGTCCGGGTTGGCGGCGACGAGCGTTCCCAGCAGCTTCACCCGCAGGCCACTCTTGGCCGGCGGGGCGTTGGCGTCGAACTCCGGCGGCGTCGGCTCCTTCACCGCGACCTCCGGCTCCGGCAGCTTCACGCCCGTGAGGCGCGACAGCCGCTCCACGTCGAGGGAGGCCAGGCCGCTGTCCGCGGCGTGGGTGCGCTGCGCGACGCGCGCCGGGGCCTCCGACGCGGGGGCAGGGGAGATGGAGGATTCGACGAACAGGTTCACCGTGCGCGCCGCCAGCAAGGCGACGAGCAGGATGAACAACAGGTTCACGCTCCAGAAGTACTTGCGAAAGAAGAGTTCCATCACGCTTCCGGGAGAAAGCCAGCCCCACATCGGACCTTGAGCAAGGCAGGTGCCATCGCTGGGCGGGCGGGAAACCCAGGACTTACGGCCAAGTCCGCGGAATTATTTCGGAATAGGACGCGGGTCTGGCCCGGGGCGCGGCCGGGACAACGCGTCCGGACAATTTGTCAAAAGCGGGCGGGGGCCGGTGTGACGGCCTGTCAGTCCGCGCTGGTGGGGGGGGAGGGGGGCACCGGGGGGGCGTCCGGGCCCAGCTGCTCGCGCTCCAGCTTGCGGTAGATGGTGCGCGCGGCGATGCCCAGCAGGCGGGCGGCGAGCGTCTTGTCGCCCTTGGTGTGGCGCAGGGTCTCGTGGATGACCCGCCGCTCGATCTCCTCCATGGGCGTCCCGATGGGGATGACGAGCTGGCCGGCCGAGCCCAGGGGCCCCTTGCGCACGGACTCCGGCAGGTCGCTGGCCTCCAGCACGTCCGTCTTGGCCAGCACCACCGCGCGCTCCACGGCGTGCTCCAGCTCGCGCACGTTGCCAGGCCACGCGTAGTTCTCCAGGACGCCCAAGGCGTCCGGAGAGAAGCCGCGCAGCACCTTGCCGTTCTTCGCGGCGAAGCGGCGCAGGAACGCGTCCGCCAGCAGCGGGATGTCCTCGCGGCGCGAGGCGAGCGCGGGCACGCGGATCTCCACCACGTGGAGGCGGTAGTAGAGGTCCTCGCGGAAGCGCCCTTCGGCCACCTCCTTCTGGAGGTCCTTGTTGGTGGCGGCGACGAGCCGCACGTCCACCTTCACCGTCTGCGTGCCGCCCAGCCGCTCCAGCTCGCCCTCCTGGAGCACGCGCAGCAGCTTCACCTGGGCGGAGAGGGGCATCTCGCCCACCTCGTCGAGGAAGAGGGTGCCGCCGTGGGCGCGCTCGAAGCGGCCCTCGCGCCGGCTGACGGCGCCCGTGTACGCGCCCCGCTCCACGCCGAAGAGCTCCGCCTCCAGGATGCTCTCCGGGATGGCGCCACAGTTGACGGCGACGAAGGACTGCTTCGCCCGGGCGGAGTGCTCATGCAGCGCGCGGGCGGCCAGCTCCTTGCCGGTGCCGGACTCCCCCAGCAAGAGCACGGTGGCGGTGGAGGGCGCCGCCTGGCGGATGGTGTCCAGCATGGCGCGGAACGCGGGGGACTGCCCCACCATGGCGCGCCCGCCCGCGGGGTTGATCTCCGCGAGCTTCGCCTTGAGGGAGGTGTTCTCCTGGACGAGCGCCTGCTTCTCCAGCGCCTTCTGCACGGCCTTCACCAGCGCGTGGCGCTTGAGGGGCTTGGTGATGAAGTCGTAGGCGCCATCCTTCATGGCGGCCACGGCCGTCTCCACCGTACCGTAGGCGGTCATCAGGACCACCTCCACGTCCGGGCGGATGGCGCGGCTGGCCTTGAGCAGCTCCTGGCCGTCCATGCCGGGCATCATCAGGTCGGTGACCATGACGCTGACCTCGGGGCGCCGGAGCAGCTCCAGCGCCTCCGTGCCCTGCGCGGCGGACAGCGTGGAGAAGCCTTCCCGCTGGAAGATGCGGGCGACCGAATCGAGGTTGGCGCGGTCGTCGTCGACGACCAGGACCGTGGGAGAAGTCATGGGTGTGCAGGGCCTCTGTTACCCTTGCCCTGCAATCCGCATTCCCTCAAGCCTGCTCTTCATCCGGCTCCAGCGGCCCCCCGCCCATGCGGCCGATGTCCTCGCGGCGCACCTTGTCCACGTTGAAGCGGCGCGCGCCGGCCAGCATGCGGTCCACCGTGGCGTCGAAGGTGGGAGGCGCGCCGTCCTTGCGGAAGCGCAGGAAGTTGACGCGGGCGACGACGAAGTTCTTGAGGTAGGGGCTCTGGAGGCCGCGCTCCTTGAGGGCGGAGACGACGGCCACCACCGCGTCGTCCAGCTCCAGGAGCCGCTCCGCGCGGGCGTCGCGCACGGCCAGGGCCTCTGGCAGCGGCACGTCCTGGAAGGCGTCCACGACCTTGACGAAGGGGTGGTAGGCGCCCGCGGAGAAGCGGGGGCGCTTCTCGTAGGCGGCGCCGAGGGTGAGGAAGGACGGCTCCTCGAAGAGGTGGGCGAAGGCGGACTCCTTCCCCGGCCGGCCCGCGCCCACCAGGCCCCGGGCCATGCGGATGACCTCCAGCGAGCGCTCCTTCAGGTTGTGGGCCTTCTCCGTGTTGAGGGCCAGGATTTGATAGGCCACGTCCTCTTCGGGCAGGAGCAGCGCGACGATGGACTTCGCGCCCAGCATGCGGCTGGCGTTGAGGCGGTGGTTTCCGTTAGGTGTCCAGTAGCGGCCCTGCACTCGCACGGCGATGACAGGGTCGAGGAAGCGGTCCAGGCGCTCCATCGCGGTGGCGAGCCGCTTGACGTGGGGCTCGGACAGGTCGCGCTGGTAGGGTGTGGGCTCCACCCGGTCGATGGGGAGCACGGCGAAGACGACGGGGTGGCCGCCCAGCGGGTCGCGGTAGACGGCCAGCACCTCGCCGCCGTCCTGGCGCACCGCCTGGAGGAGCGCGTCCGGGAAGGCCACCGCCTCGCTCGCCACCTCTCCGGCGGTGAGGCCCCGCGACTTCGGTTCGGCCTTCTTGCGGCGCGGCTTGCGCGGCGTGGCCGGCTTCGACTTCGCGGGGGCGGACTTGCGGGCGGACTTCGCGGCCATGCGGAGCGGACCTCGTGCCAAGGAGGAGAGGTCCGCGAGCGTAGGCGACCGGCGAGGGCGGGCTTAAGCGCCGGACACGGTGAGCTGTCGGAAGCGGACAGTGGGCGCGCCCACGCTGCCGCCGCGGAACTGGAGGTCGCTGCCCACCGCGTCCACGTCCTTCAACATCTGGAGGAGGTGGCCCGCGACGGTGACTTCCTGCACCGGGTGCGTCAGCTCGCCGTTCTCAATCCAGAGGCCGTTGGCCCCACAGGACATGTCGCCGGACACCGGATCCGCGCCGTGGCCCAGGAGGGCGGTGACGTAGAGGCCGCGGGGGACCTCGCGGATCAGCTCCTCCGGTGGCTTGGTCCCTGGCTCCAGGTAGAGGTTGGTGTTGCCGATCCCGGGCAGCGCGCTGTAGCTCCGGGCCGCGTTGCCGGTGGTGCGCGCCTTTGCCTTGCGCGCGGTGAAGGCGTCATAGAGGAAGCCGGACAGCACGCCCTGTTCCAGGATGGGCGTCCTGCGGGTGGGGACGCCTTCGCCGTCGAAGGGCGCGGTGGCGAGCCCCCGGCGGAGCAGGCCGTCATCCACCAGCGTGACATGCGGGCCCGCGAGCTTCCGGCCCACGTGGGGCGCGAGCACGCTGGACTGCTGGTACACGGCGTTGCCGTCCGCGGCCTGGGCCAGGTTCTGCACGAAGGACGCGGCCACCAGCGGATCGAACACCACCGGCACCTGCTGCGTCTTCACGGGCTTCGCGCCCAGCATGCGCGCGGCGCGCTTCGCCGCCTCCCGGCCAATGGACTCGGGCGACTCCAGGTCGTCGAAGAAGCGCTTGTAGTCCAGCCAGTAGCCCGTCTGGAGCTGCCCCTCCTGGGACGCCACCGGCACGGCGACCAGGTACACGTAGGTGCCGGAGTAGCCGCCCGAGGCCCCTTCGCTGGAGGCCAGGTACACCTCCGACACGAAGTCGCCCGCGGCCACGGAGTCGAAGGTGACGATGCGCGCGTCCTGTGCGCGGCCCGCGCGCTCCGCCTCCAGCGCGGCGTGGATCTTCCAGTCGCCGGGCAGCTGGGCCACCTTCGGGTCGAAGAGGGCGCCGGGGTCGCCCCGCTTGCCCAGGTCCTTCGCGGAGGGCAGGCCGTTGAGCTTGCTGGGCGCGGCGGCCTCCGCCAGTTGCACGGCCAGGTCCACCACGCGCTCCAGCCCCGCGGGCGTGAAGTCGGAGGTGTACGCGAAGCCCAGCCGGTCCTTCACGATGACCCGCACGCCCACGCCCTTGCTGGTGGCCTCCGTGAGGTCTTCAATCTGGCCCTCGCGGACGCGCACGCTGCTCTGGCGGCCCACCTCCAGGTACGCCTCCGCCTGCTTCGCGCCCCGCTTCACGGCGCGCTGGACGATCTTCTTCGCGAGCTGTTCGTAGTTCACGGTGTCCTCAGCCGACCTGGGTTCCGCCCACGGTGACGTTGTCGATGCGCACGGTGGGCAGGCCCACCCCCACGGGCAGCATCTGCCCGTCCTTCACGCAGATGCCCATGCCGGGGTCCGGCAGCGGGTCGCAGCCCACGCGGCTGATGTTCTTCAGCGCCTCCGGCCCCACGCCGATGAGGATGGCGTTCTTCACCGGGCGGCCCAGCTTCCCGTCTTCAATCTGGTAGGCCTCGCTGACCTCGAAGACGAAGTTGCCGTTGCTGATGTCCACCTGACCCCCGCCGAAGGTGGCGCAGTACAGCCCGCGCTTCACCTCCCTGAGGATGTCCTCCGGCGCGTGGTCCCCGGGCGCCAGGAAGGTGTTCGTCATGCGCGGCAGGGGCAGGCTCTTGAACGACTCGCGCCTCCCGCTGCCCGTGGAGCGCTGGTTCATCAGCTTCGCGTTGAGCTGATCATAAAGGTAGCCCTTGAGGACGCCGTTCTCGATGAGGACCTTGCGCTCGCCCGGCACGCCCTCGTCGTCGATGTTGATGGAGCCTCGGGCGCTGGACACCGTGCCGTCGTCGATGACCGTCACCAGGTCGGAGGCCACCTTCTCCCCCAGCTTTCCCGCGAAGAGCGACGTGCCCTTGCGGATGAAGTCCGCCTCCAGGCCGTGGCCCACCGCCTCGTGCAGGAGGATCCCGCTCCAGCCCGGCGCCAGCACCACCGTCTGCGGCCCCGCCACGCAGTCCACCGCGCCCAGCGTGGCGATGGCCTGTCGCGCGGCCTCCTCCGCCACGGACTCCGGCGTCACGCCGTCCCAGTAGCTGAAGGACACCCGGCCACCGCTGCCGTACATGCCCGTCCGCCGCTCGCCCTTGCGGCCCAGCGCCACCACCTGCACGCTCAGGCGGGACTGGTCCTGGGTGTCCTCGCTGAAGCGGCCGGTGGTGTTGGCCACCGCGATGCGCCGGGTCTGATCCACGTAGGAGGCGTTCACCTGCTGGATGCGCGCGTCGAAGGCTCGGGCGGCGGCGTCCGCGCGGGTGAGCAGCGCCGTCTTGCGCGCCACGGCCACGTCCTCCAGCGGCTGGGCCACCCGGTAGTGGCTGGGCACTGGCACGCGCTTGACGGGGAAGGCGCGCTCGGAGCCGCCCCCCTGGGCGATCATCGCCGCGGTGCGCGCGGCCCGGACGAGCGCCGCCTCGTCCCAGTCGTCGGAGTAGGCGTAGCCCACCTTGGCCCCGGCGATGACCCGCACGCCCACGCCCTGCACCAGCCCCACCTGGGCGCTCTTGATGCGCGACTCCTCCAGGACCACGGCCGTGGTGGACGTGCGCTCCACGTAGATTTCCGCGAAGTCCGCGCCTCGGCCCATGGCTTCCGCCAGCAGACGTTCGAGCAGACCGGGGGGCAGGAGCGGGGCGGGGAGGGCCTGCCGTGCGGCCAGGGGGGCGAGCTGGGCGGGGCGGGCGCGCCGGGGGGCGGCGGGGGCTCGGGGCATGGGGTGGCTCGTGGCGCTTGAGGAAATGGGAATGGAGGAAACCTACATCGGAGACGGGATGGTGTGCGGGGCAACGGTCCAGGGAGGGCCGGTCTTCCCTGAAAGGAACGGTCGGAGCGCATTCCCACCGTGAGGTGGGCGCTCTAAGATGTGGGCCGCTTCAACCTGGACCCACCCATGCCTCCTCGCCGTCAATCACCGTCATCGCGTTCGGGCACCGGCCGTTCGGCCGGGGGCGCGACGGCGGACCGCCGACCCAAACCCGCCGCCGGGGGAAACTCCCGCCGTGTGTCCGCCGTCCCGGACGAAGACTGGTCCGCGCCGTTGTCCGGCGAGGACGAGGGACAGGACGGGGGCGATCCGGAGCTGTACGGCGAGGCGGAGCCGGTGCGCTCGCGCACGGGCGAGACGCGGGTGGCCTCTGTCGGGGACATCCGCCCGGAGGTGGAGGAGCCGGCGGAGGAGGAGGACAACTCCGAGACGACGCGCGCCGGTCCCCCGGTGCTGGTGCTGGTGCTGGACGGGCCCGACAAGGGGCGCAAGAAGCGCTTCAAGGGCGTGCGCATGGTGCTGGGGCGCAGCAAGGACTGCGACTTCGCGCTGGGCGACCAGACGGTGTCCCGGCGGCACCTGGAGCTCGTGTACGGCGCGCAGGGCGTGGTGATGCGCGACCTGGGCGGCATCTCCGGCACCCAGGTGAACGACCAGAAGGTCGACGAGTGCATCCTGAAGCACGGGGATGAGATCTCCGTGGGCAAGACGCGTCTGCGCTTCGTGGACGAGGGCGAGCTCATCAAGGAGATGCGCGCCAAGGCGGAGTCCGGCGAGTCGGAGGAGAAGAAGGAAGAAAAGAAGGAGGAGAAGAAGGACCCGCGCCTGGATGAAAAGACCAACGCGAACTACAAGATCGCGGACCTGATGCGCGACGAGAAGGCGCGCAAGGCGGGCGTGCCCCGTCCGCGCCCGGTGCGCTCGTCGGCGCGCGAGGGCTTCCGGCTCGACTTCAAGGCGAAGGTGGGCCTGGCCGCGGGCGGCCTGGTGCTGGTGCTGATCCTCGCGGGCATGGCCATGTCGCGCGGAGGCGGGCCGCCGCCCAAGCCGCCGGTGGATCCGAACCTGCAGCGGGCCCAGGAGCTGATGCAGCGCGCGCGCGACAAGGTGCGCGATGGTGACTACCCGGACGCGGTGCGCTTCGCCCAGGAGGCGGAGAAGCTGCGCGTGGGCATCGACGTGGACGGCGTGGCCAAGGCCGCGCAGCAGCTTCAGGACATCCTGGACTCCTTCCAGGCGGTCCGTGGACTGATGGCGGAGAACCGCTTCCCGGACGCGCGCGCGAAGCTGACCGCCACGCCGCAGGGCACCGCGCGCACGGATGATGCGCGCAAGAAGCTCGAGGAGGATCTGGACACCCAGGAGCAGGCGTACTCGCTGAAGCTCGTGGAGACGGCGCTGGCGGAGCGCCGTCCGGACGACGCCCGGACGCTCATCGCGGAGCTGCCCCCGGGCACCCGGCCCATCTACGAGCAGAAGCTGACGGACCTGGAGAACCTGCTCATGAAGGAGGCGCAGCAGGCGCAGCGGCAGGCGGGCATCCGGCAGGCGGCGGCGGCGGAGAACGCCAAGCAGCGCCGCGCGGAGTTCGTGGCCGAGGCCTTCCAGGACGTGGAGCGGCGCTTCAACGGCGGGGACTTCCAGCGCGCGACGCTGGAGGTGGACCGGGTGATGGACAAGTTCCGCTCGGAGGCGGACATCCAGGCCCGGGCGCGCAACCTCAAGAAGCTCATCCCGCAGTTCCGCTCCGCCTTCGAGGAAGGCCAGAAGAAGTACGAGAGCAACTCGCTGGAGGCGTCCGTGAAGCCGCTGCGCCGCGCGGCGGACGTGTACCGGCAGATCGGCTTCGCGGGCTCGCTGGGGGACACGCTCGACAACGAGCTGGCGTCCGCGTCGGTGGCGGCGGGGCAGGCGGCCTTCAAGCGCAAGGAGTTCCCGTTGGCGGGCCGCAGCTTCCGCGAGGCCCTGCGCCTCAACCCCGGCGACTCGCGCGCCCGGGACGGCCTGGACGACCTCCAGAAGAAGGTGGAGGAGCTGTACCTGTCGGCCTACATCGCGCGTGACCGTGACCCCGCCATGGCGACGGAGACGTTCAAGATCGTCATCGAGGCGTCGGCGGAGGGCTCGGACGTGAAGCGCAAGGCGGAGATGGCGCTGAGCGATCTGCAGAAGGCCGGGGGTTCGTAGCGCGTGCCGGAGGCCGCCGCCGCGGGCGGGGCAGGGGGGCCTCCATTGCTGGATACACCTGTCGTCGTGCGCGGTCTGGAGACACCGGATGAACGAGTCGTCGTTGCGGGAGCTGGGCATGGACCTGTTCGAGGAGCGCCAGTTCGAGCGCGCCCTCGCCGTCTTCGCGGAGGCCGTCCGCCGCGTGCCCGCGGATCACCGCTCGCGCATGCTGGCGTCCCGGTGTCTGGCGGAGCTGGGGGAGCGCGAGCGCGCCGTCACCGCGTACCACGCGTGCGCGGAGGGGCTGCTGCGCCGCGACTACCTCCTGAGCGCCATGGCCGCGTGCAAGCTGGCCCTGGAGCTGTCGCCGAACGAGCGGCGCTTGAAGGAGACGCTCTTCCGCGTGCACTCTCGCGCGGCCCGCAGCGCGCCGGGCCGTGCCGCGGTGCCGCCGCCGCTGCCGCCGGAGCACCTCTATGACGGCAAGGTGGACACGGACCTGATGGGCCTGGTCGGCGAGGAGCTGTCCAACCGCGCCATCGAAGTGCTGGCCGCGCCGGACACCGGCGGCACCGCGGATCCGCAGAGCCGTCCGCCGCTGCCGCTGTTCGCGGACCTGGACCGGGACGCCTTCCTGGACCTGGTGGGGCGCATGGTGTGGCGCACCATCAAGCCGGAGCAGATCATCAGCCGCGAGGGCGAGCCGGACGACCACCTGCACGTGCTCGTCGCCGGCAAGGCGGAGGTGACGCGCAGGACGGACGGCGAGGACCGCACCCTGGGCTTCCTGGGCGGCGGCTCCATCTTCGGGGAGCTGGCGCTGCTGACCGGCGCGCCGCCCACCGCGACGGTGACGGCGGTGTCGGACTCCGAGGTCTTCGAGATCCGCCGCGAGCACCTCAACGCGGTGGCGAAGAGCCACCCGGCGGTGCCGCAGCTGCTGGCGGACTTCGCGCAGCAGCGCATGATGCGCAACCTGATGGCGAACTCCCCCCTGTTCCAGCAGCTGCCGGAGTCGGAGCGGGGCGCGTTCTTCCAGCGCTTCACCTTCCGCGCGCTCCAGGCGGGGGAGAAGGTGCTGGTGGAGGGCGAGCACTCGCAGGGCCTCTTCCTCGTGCTGGCGGGCGAGCTGGTGGTTCAGAAGGAGGACCCGGCGGGCGGCGTGGTGACGCTGGGCGTGCTGCGCGAGGGCGACGTGGCCGGGGAGATTTCGCTCCTCACCGGCCTGCGGGCCACGGCCACGGTGTCGGTGCCGCGCAAGACGGCGGCGGCGTGGCTGGAGCGAGGCGCCTTCCAGGAGCTGGTGCGGGCCTTCCCCAACATCCGGACGTACCTGGAGCAGCTGTCCGACCGGCGGCTGAAGCAGATTGGCGAGGCGCTGCGTCCGCTGGAGATCATCGACGCGGACGACATGATGCTGGAGCCGGAGACCGGGGCCGCCTGAGATGGTGCTGACACGCGCGCGGGTGGTGAGTGGCATGGCGGCGGTGGTCGCCGCGGCGCTGGTGCTCTACTTCTGGCCGCGGGAGGAGCCCGGCGTGAAGGAGGCCGTCACCCGGCGCATCATCGCGATGACGCGCGCGGCGGAGGAGAAGGACGTCGGCGAGGTGATGGAGGGCGTGTCCGACCGCTTCAAGAGCCCTGAGGGCTGGAGCAAGCAGGACGTGCACCGCATCATGGCCGCGCAGGTGCTGCGCGGTCAGTGGGTCCGCATCTTCACCACCGACATCGACGTGCAGGAGCTGTCGCCCACGCAGGGCGAGTTCCAGGCGCGCTTCATCTTCGGCCGCTCGCAGGCCGACAAGCTGGAGGACCTGGCGCGCGACAGCGTCCTCAACGCCTATTCCATCGAGGGCCTCTTCGAGAAGGAGTCCGACGGGGAGTGGCGCGTGGTGAAGGCGAAGCAGCGCCAGCTGGACCCTTCCGACCTGCTCTAGCAGGAGGGCGGCGCCTCTCCTGGGGCGCCCCCGTCCCCATCATGATGAAACCATGATGGATGGGACGCTGGGCGTTCCATGCGGCTGGATGGAGGGCACGTGGGGATCATGGCGCTCCCTGCTGCTTGGAGGCAGCCCACGATGAAGGTCCACCTTCCAGGTCTCCTGGTCGCGCTCCTGGTGGTGTTCACCTCGCCCGTGCTGGCGCAGTCCGGCGCGGAGGCCGGGGGCTCGAGCGTCATCCTCGGCACCGTCATCGACGCGGTGACGAAGGAGCCCTTGCCCGACGTGGTCGTCACCGTGACCTCACGCGCGAGGCCGGACCTCCGCCTGACCTCCGTCACGGGCACGATGGGCCGCTACCGCATCCCCTTGCTTCCCGCGGGCGTCTACACCCTGACCTTCAAGAGGCAGGCGTATGAGACGGCTGCGCGGGAGGGAGTCCAACTCAACGTCCGACGCATCCTTCGGGTGAATACGCAGCTCATCGCGACCCCCCTCCTCCTCGCTGAGACAGTCGAGGTCACCGGTTCACGGCCGAGCATCGACATAGGGTCCACGTCCCAGGGTGTGAACATCGACCTCTGGGCGCTCGGTGACCACGAAGACCCCTGCTACACAGCCCCCGAGAGTACGAAGTCCGACTTCGACCTGCTGGCGGGTCGCTCCATCAAGGGCGAGGTCGACACGTACGACGTGCTCATCAAAGGTGGCAAGTCCATCAAGCACCCGTTGCCGGACACCCGCGGCTACAGGGTCGCCTTTCCGATTTGCAGGCGTCCGTGGGACATGGATATCGCCATCCCCGACGGCAGACCCCACTCGCTTTTCTACGCCAATTTCTACACCACGCCGATCTTTCGGAAGCCGCACCCCAGGGACGTGGCGCGCGAGTCCATCATCGGCGGGTACTTCAAGGGCTACGGGGTGAACCCCACGGTGGACACGAAGGAAGAGCGTTTCTCCACCTTCTCCGTGGACGTGGACACCGCCTCGTACGTGCTGACGCGACATGCCCTGGGGAATGGTGGAGCGCCACCGAGTGAGCAGGCGGTACGGGTGGAGGAGTTCGTCAACGCTTTTGACTACGACTCCGAGACCTCTCCAGACACGCCCTTCCACGTGACGGTGGAGGGCTTTCCGTCGCCTGCCCGCAAGGGCTACCAGGTGGTGCATGTCGGCGTGAAGGCGCGAAAGGTGAACCGGGCCCCGCGCAAGCCCAGTCACCTGGTGTTCGTCGTCGACGTGGACAGCTCCAGCGCGAGGAATGAGCGCGGGCTGGAACTGGTGAAGCAAGCACTCCGGCTGCTCGTGGACGAGCTGGATGAGAGAGACCGCGTTTCCATTGTGTCCTACACGCACGACGAGCCGCATGTGCTCGGCACCAGCAACATTCGCCAGAAGCAGGACCTGCTGAGCGCCATCGACAGCCTTGGCGCGCGCTACCACTCCGACACCTTCGCAGGCATCGACCTGGGCTACGAGGTCGCGGCGAACCACCTGGTGGAGGACGGCAACAACCGCGTCATCCTCTGTGCGGGCAGAGGGGCTCTGTCCTCCCACGACAGCTCCCAGGATGCTGCATTCTGGGCGCGGGTGAAGCAGCGCGCGGCGGCGGGAATCACCCTGTCCACCGTGAGCATCGGCGGCATGGGCGCCGACTCCGACGACGAATCGATGAAGCGGCTGGCCCGGGAGGGCGGAGGCAACTCCTTCTCCGTGGACAGGCTGGATGAGGCCCTCCGCGGCTTCGTGCTGAACCTCCGTGGCCCGCCACAGGAGGTGGCCCACGACGTGAAACTCCAGGTGGAGTTCGACCGCGAGACGGTGTCCCGCTACCGCTTGATGGGCTACGAGCGCCGGCTGCTCAACGAGCCACGGGAGCCGGATGACAGCGTGCGTCCGGACGCAGTGGTTGATGGCCACTCCGTCACCGCGCTCTACGAGGTGAAGCTGCGCGACCCGTCCCGTCCCATCCTCGGAACACTGCGCATCCGCTACCAGCCACCCGAGGGCGGCCCGTCACAGCTCATCGAGAAGGCCTTGCCCTCCTCGCAGCTGCGCCCGGACTACGGCCAGGCCACCTCGCCCACGCGCCTGTCCTATGTCGCGGCGGCCTTCGCGGAGAAGCTGCGCGGCTCGTACTGGGTGCGTCCACTGAGCTACGAGGCGCTCGTGTCGCTGTGGGAGGCCATTGGCGCCCCGCTGAAGGACCGCCCGGACGTGGTGGAGCTGGGCGACCTCATCCGAACTGTCCAGAAGCAGGATGGGGCCCGGAATCCGGGTGGGCGGAAGGACCGCTTCGAAGCCTTCGCGCCGCTGCACACCATGGACCCCGACCGCGAACCCTCGCTTCAGTAACCTTTTCCCGCGCCTCACTGCCGCTGGAAGAGCGGCCCCGCTTCGTTGAGCCACGCCTTGGCCATGGCGGGCTGACCGGAGGTCTCCAGGCGCTTCTTGATGTCGTTGGCGCGCGTGGCGAGCTGCTCCACCGGCGCGCCCTGGGCGCGGGCCCGCACGAGCGCGAAGTAGTGTTGCTGGCAGCCGGCGGCGAAGTCGCCCTGGGCGAAGAGCAGCTCACCCAGGGCCGTGTACGCCTCCGGCATGCTGCCCGCGCCGGTGTCGGGGGCCACGGCGGTGAGCAGCACCCGGGCGCCGTCGAAGTCCTTGCGCGCGAGCAGCAGTGCGCCCTTGGCGTACTGCGCCCGGGCCAGACCCACGCCGCGCGCCGCGAGCGCCTTGTCATAGGCCGCGAGCGCGTCGTCCTGGCGCCCCGCCAGCTCCATCACGCCGCCGCGCGTGAGCCAGTACCGGTCATCGCGGTCCAGCGCGGGCATCTCCTTGCCGTCCGCCGTTCGTGCCTTCACCTCGCGGAAGGTCTTCTCGTAGGCGTCCAGCATCGCCAGCGCGCCCGCGCCGTCTCCCTGCGCCTGGAGCAGCCGCGCGCCCTCCAGCGTCAACAGGGGGGCCGTGGGCCGCTTCGCCACGGCGGCCTCGAAGGCCTGACGGGCCTCCGGAGCGCGCTTCGCCGCCAGCGCGCGGCCCCGGGTGAAGAGGGCGTAGTGCTCGTCGGGCCAGGCCTTGAGGGCCGCGTCCACCCGCGACAGCGCCTCGTCGGGGGCTCCCTTCGCCAGCGCCAGCTCCGCCTGTGCCACCTCCACGCGGGCCTGGATGGCGGGCGTCAGCTCCTTGGGGCGGGCGCGCACCTCGTCCAGCGTCGCCTGGGCGTTGTCCGGAGCGCGCCCCGCGTACAGCCGCGCCAGCGCGGACGTCACCCGCGCCAGCAGGTGGTCCGGGTTCGCGGTGGTGGCGCGGGCGAAGGCCTCCACCGCCTGCGGGAACATCCCCTCGTCGAGCAGCGCCTCGCCGTAGGCGGTGGAGAAGCGCGGGTCCCTCCACGCCGCCTCCGCCGCGCGCGCGAAGTCCTGGCGGGCCTCGGAGAGCCGCCCCTGCCGCTGCGACAACCACGCGTGGGCCAGCGTCAGCCGGGGGTTGTTGGCGCCCTGGGCCTTGAGCTCCTCCAGGAGCTTCTCCGCCTCGGCGTCCTTCCCCGCGCCCAGCAACTGCAGGGCCCGCGCGCCGTAGCGTTCGCCGGAGCGGGAGCCCAGGGCCTCGGCGCGCTCCAACTGTTCGCGGGCCCTGGCGTCCGCGCCCGGCTGATGGTGCGTGAGCCACAGCTCCGTCTGGAGGTCCGCGGCCAACGCCCGCGCGTCGCGTTGATCCGGCTCGAGCGCGAAGAGCGCCTCCAACTGCTGCTGTGCCATGAGGAGGTCGCTGGGGTTGCCTCTCACGACGGCGGTGCGCGCCGTGCGCAGGTGCGCGTCCACTTCCTGCCGCACCTGCCCCCGGTGGACGAACCACGCCACCGCCGCCGCGAGCAACACGGCGACGACGCCAATCTGGAGCAGGGCGCTGCCCAACCCCTCGCGACGCTTCCAGTCACCGTGGCCCGACGTTTCCATGGGGGTGGCCTCACGCGCAAAGATTGAAGATTGTCAGCCCGTGATGCGAAGTAGGACAGGCATGGACAGATAGGTCCGGCCCCCTGGGGTGTCAACGGGTGGGGCACCACGCACGCGGGGCGGCACGCCCCGGAGGCACGCCATGGCGGTCTACACGACACTTCCCCCCGAAGCCTTCACCCGCGTGGCGGACGCCTACGGCCTGGGGGCCGTGCACGCCGTCACGCCCATCCCGCAGGGCTCCATCAACACCAACCACCGGATGGAGACGGACGCGGGCCGCGTCTTCGTGCGCCACACGACAGTGCGCTCGGAGGATGACCTGCGCTTCGAGGCGTCCCTGCTGGAGCACCTGTCGCGCGCCCACTTCCCCGCGCCGGTGCTGCTCGTCCCGCCGGGGCCCGAGCCCTTCCTGGCGCTGCACGGCGGGAGGATCAGCGTCTTCAAGTGGCTGGCGGGCGAGGAGCTCACCCGCGACCGCCTCACGCTGGACGCGCTGGAGCGCCTGGGCGCGGAGCTGGGCAAGCTGCACCGCGTGACGCTGGCCTTTGGTGGCGCGCGGCCGAACCCCTACGGCCCGGAGGTGGTGAAGGGGTGGCTCGATGGCCTGACGCGGCGGCCGGAGCCGGAGCTGGTGGCGGTGGCGCAGGAACTGGCGGGGGCCCTGTCCCGCGCGGAGGCGGAGCACCGTGGGCTGGAGCCCCGGGGCGTCATCCACGCGGACCTCTTCCTGGACAACGTGAAGTGGCTGGGCGACCGGGTGGGCGCCTTCTTCGACTTCGAGATGGCGTGCGTGGACGCGTACGCGCTGGACGTGGCCATCACCCTCAACGCGTGGTGCTTCGAGGGGACGTACCAGCCGGCGCTGTGCCAGGCGCTCCTGCGCGGCTATCAGGACGCCCGGCCGCTGGCGGACGTGGAGAAGCAGGCCCTGTATGGCCATGCGCTCTACGGCGCGGTGCGCTTCACCACGAGCCGCATCCGGGACTACCACCTGTCCCCGCTGGGCGCGGACAAGCTCGCGCCCAAGGACTTCCGCACCTACCTCGCCCGGGCGCGGGCCCTGGGCGAGATGGGGCCGGACGGATTCAGGGCGCTCGTCGGCGTGTGAGGCGGAGCGGCTAGATGCCGGAGAGGATCTTCCACTCGCCGTCGATCTTCTGGAACACCATCTGCTCCAGCTCCGAGTCCTGCTGGGGCCGGGGCGTGAGGCCGGGCATGCGCCAGGACGCGTTCCAGTAGTAGATGGCGCGGGCCACGTTCTCCTTCTCGTGGACCTCCACCTTGCGGATGTTGAAGTCCACCTTGGGGCTCTGCAGCTTCTGGAAGAGCGCCTGGAGGTGGGGGCCCAGGTTCTCCGCGGTGAGGTCGTCCGAGGTGTCCTCGGTGCCGCCGTCCTCGCGGAACTTCGGGGACACCAGGGCCTGGATGGCCTTGACGTCGCGGGCCTCCAGGGCGGTGCGGTAGCGCTCCATCACGGCGAGGATGGCGCGGGTGTCGTCGGTGTCCTCCAGCTCGGTGCCGGGGATGCGCTTCGGAGCGCACGCGGCCAGGAGGAAGACGGCGCAGAGGGCGAGGAAGCGTTTGTTCATGGCGGGGCCTTATGGGTTCAACCGCATTTGTGTCAACCCATTCCCAGGCCCCGCCCGCACCGTGCGCTTTGACTATTTGGCGCGGATGACTTCAGCGATGAAGCGATTGAGGACGGGCAGCTCGTTGTCGAGGATCTTCAGGCCCTCCGTCTTGATGAGCGGCTCGGCGATCATCGCCACGGGCTTGAGCAGGAAGGGCACCTTGAGGGACAGCTCGCCGTCCATGGTGCGCTCCGTCTGTCCGTTGCCCAGGTCGCGCAGCCGCAGCACGCCCGTGTTCACCAGCATCTTGGCGATGGTCTGGGACGTGGGCGTGTTGGTGAACGACAACTCCTTCTTGCGCTTGTCGTAGGTGGACGTCTCGATGAAGGCGAACCACTCCGGAGACACCTTCTTGGGGCCGACGGAGGAGATGACGGGCTTCGGACGGTAGCGCACGCGGCGGTGCACGCGGTCGCCGTCGACGCGCACCTCCAGGGGCTGCAGCTCCAGGAGCACGCCGTGGTGCTGGAGGAGGTACGGGAAGTAGCGCTCGTCGAGGAGCGCGCGCTCCACCTCATCCACCGTGCCCTCAATCCGTTGCCGCTTCTCGAAATGCATGCGCCATCCACCTTTTCGTCAATGCGTGAGTCGTCCGCGGGGCCCGCGTCTAGCGGAAAGCCTGTCGCGGCACCAGGGGCCCGCGAAACGTCGTCTGCTCGAAGTCACATCGGTCCCGCCACTCGGTGGCGGAGGCGCGGAAGGCGGCACCGTAGTCCGGCAGCGCCCCCACTTCATGGCGCACGGCGCCGCAGTCGCCCGCGAGGTAGGCGGCTTCAATCTTCAGCCGTGTCGCCTCGCGGCGGATGGCCTCCGGGAGCGCGGTGTCCGCCAGGGCGCGTTGAAGTTGCTCGGTCGCGAGTGCCGGCGCACCCACCTGGTGCAGGCGCCGCCCCAGCAGGTAGTGCAGCCAGGGGTCCTGCGGCGCGGCGAGCAGGGCCCGGTCCAGCAGCAGCAGGCGCAGCTCTTCATGGGGGGCGCGGAAGTAGGCCTCGATGGGGGCCCGGCGCGAGGGCGTCTCCAGCGCGGCCAGCTTCACCTGCGCGGTGCGCGTCACCTCCGGTCCCGGGTCCAGCGCCAGCGCGGCGTTGAGGAACGCGCGCGAACCCTCCAGGTCCTGAAGGTGGAGGGCCACGTCGGCGCGGGCCACGGCCACCTCCGCGGCGAGCGCGGGCCGGTCCTTCACCTGGTTCGCGAGCGAGGCCAGCACCCGGGCCGCGTCGGCGGTGCGCTCCAGGGCGTCCAGCGCCACGGCCTGCCCCAACTGGAAGGACGGCTCCTCCGGCTGGAGCGCCGCGGCGCGCTGGTAGCGCTGGAGCGCGTCCTGGGGATCGCTGGCGAGCGCGTCGCGGGCGGAGTCCGACAGGCGCGCCACCTCGCGGGCGCAGGCGCGGGAGAAGAGGCTGCCCGTGCGGAAGCGGGCGAACGCGCGTGCGAGCGTCGAGGCGTCCAGGGGCAGCGCGTCCAGGGTGCGCTCCCATTCGGTGACGAGCTCGTCCAGGGGCCGGCCGTAGGCCGCGTCGAAGTCCGCGTGCGCGTAGACGGCGCGCAGCTTGTCCGCGCCGTAGGTGTCCGCCAGATAGCGCAGGAACGAGCCCGCCACGGTGTACGCCCGCGCCGGGGCGGACTGGTAGAAGCCCTTGGGGCCCATGAGGTCGCGCATGTCCGGGGCCAGCCCCTGGCGGCGCATGCCCGCGGCCCACTGGTGCAGCGTGAGCTCCCCCTGCACGGGGTCGTCCGCGGCCACCGCGAGCCCTTCAATCACGCCCATCAGGGGCCAGGCGCCCAGCCGGGTGGTGACGCGGAAGAAGCCCGAACCCGCGGGGCCCGCCATGACGTGCGCCAGCTCGTGGTGCAGCGTCGTGTGGGGGAAGGGCTTGTCCTGGATGTGCAGCTCCGTGCGCCACGGCTTGGCGAACTGGGTGCGGCCCGCGCCCACCAGCCGCTGCTTCTCTTCCTCGGAGCGGTAGAGCCACACGCGCACGCGCTCCGTGGGCGCGACGCCCAGGAAGTGCTCCGTCTGCGCGTAGCGGAACTCCAGGTCGCGGGCCATCCGGTCCACGTCCTCGCGGGCCTTGCCCCGGGGGTAGTGCAGGACGAAGTGCTCTGTCTCCCGCACGCCGCCCAGCTGCTCCGCCAGGTACGCGTCCGTCATGCGCAGCCCCAGCTGGGGTGCCCGGGCCTCCAGGAACGCGATGCCCAGGGCGCAGGGCAGGACCCAGCCCAGCAGGCTCGCGAGCCGCGCGCCCTTCAGCGCCAGGCGACCGGTGCGCACGTCGACGAACGCCATGGAGAGCCCGCCGAAGACGCCCACCCACAGAAGTGTCTCCAGCCGGAACCAGCCCAGCGCGGCCGTCATCTGGAGGGCCTCGTCGTACAGCGGGCCGGGCAGGTGACCCAGGAAGAGGTTGAAGGCGAACACCTGGGGGCCGAAGACGATGGGCCACACCGTGACGCCCAGCGACGCGAGGACGAGCAGCGCGTACAGGCCGGCCGCGCTCCGGGGGCGGGCCGTCGCGAAGCCCAGGAACACGCCGGCCGCGGAGGCCAGCAGGGCGCTGGGCACGGTGAGCAGGGGGTAGAATCCCGCCAGCTCGAACGGGTCGCACGCGGTGCGCAGCCGGGCGAAGAGCAGGGCGCAGACGAAGGGGGGGACCAGCACCCCCAGGTTCAGGACGGCGCTGGCGCCCAGGGCGCGCCCCACGGCGGTTCCGGGCAGGGCGGAGGCTTCCACCCCGGCGGGCCGGGGCAGGGCGCCGGTGAGGATGCGCCGCTCCTGGGCGGCGGCGGCGATGCCCGTCCCTCCCCCGAGCAGGCCGACGGCGATGGCCAGGGCGAGCCCCAGCTCGAAGCCGGGAACCCCGAAAAGCGGAAGCAGGACGAGGCCCGCCCCACCGCCGCCAAGCAGCAGCACGGTGGCCAGGACGGCCGGACGGCCCAACAAGGCGCGGGCACGGGAGAGGACTTGCCGCATGGCGTCCCCTATACTCCCCGGCCGCATGTCCGAACAGAAGAGCGGATCCGAACTGCGCACCCATGGTCGTGCGCCCATCGAGCTGAAGGTCGACTACAAGAAGCTCAATTCGTTCTTCGCTGACTACACGAAGAACATCAGCAAGGGCGGCACGTTCATCAAGACGAAGAAGCCCCTGCCCATTGGCACGCGCTTCCTCTTCAAGCTGACGGTGCCCCACCGCGAGGCGCCCTTCGAGCTGCTGGGCGAAGTGGTGTGGTCCAAGGCCGACGCGGAGGAGCCCGGCATGGGCATCCGCTTCATCTACAGCAGCGAGTCGCAGCGTGTGGACTTCGAGACGCTGGTGGAGCGGCTCATGTCCGACAGCCTGGGCTCCGAGCTGACCGAGAAGCTGCTCAACAAGCCCCTGCACCCCCAGCACCCATGAAGGCGCGCCTCTCGTTCGTGCTGGCGGCGCTGGCCTTCGCGGGCGGCGCGTGCCAGGAAGCGCCCGCCGCGCCCCCCAAGCCCGCGCCCGTTCCGGCGCGGGAGCGTTCCAAGGACGTGGCGGCGGAGGATTTCGTGATGCCAACCCTGCCGCGCGCGCACGTGCGGCTGAAGGATGCCTACGGGGGCGTGCACCGCGTGGAGGTGGAGGTGGCCGCCACGGGGGAGGCGCGCACGCGCGGCCTCATGTGGCGCAAGGCGCTGCCTGCCGGACAGGGCATGCTCTTCCTCTTCCCGGAGGAGGAGGTGCGCGGCTTCTGGATGCGCAACACGCTCATCCCGCTGGACATGCTCTTCATCACGTCCGACCACCGCATCGTCGGCATCATCGAGAACGCGGAGCCGCGCACGCTGACGAACCGCTCGGTGGGAATCCCCAGCCAGTTCGTGCTGGAGGTGCCGGGCGGCTGGTGTCAGGCGAACGGCATCGTCCGGGGCGGCACCGCGGAGTTCGAGGGCGTGAGCACCGTCCCCATCGTTCCGTGACACGCAGGGCCCGGGCTCCGCGCGGCTGTCGCAAGGCCCGCCTGCCCGTGATGAAGAAGTGACGCGCTCCTCAAGGCAGCGTCACCTGTCCTCCGCAGGATGCGTCCGCGTGCCGCCGCCCCGAAGTCGGGCGGTGCGCGCATGCCACCTTCTGGAGGATGCACTGCATGGCTTCTCGTCTGATGAGCCGCGCCACTGGCGCGATGCTCCTGCTTGGCACCGCGACATGGGTGGGCTGCGAGGGTTCGCAGGGCCCCGCGGGTGATGATGGCGCCGCGGGTCGGGACGGTCAGGATGGGCAGAACGGCCAGAATGGCCAGAACGGCCAGGACGGAGTCCAGGGACCGAAGGGAGAGCCAGGCGCCGAGGGGCCGGGCACCCTGGGACAGCCTGGACCTGGCGCCGTGGCGCGGGCGCCGGGCGTGGAGCCCGGCACGCCGCTGTCGTCCGTCATCGCGGTCACCTTCCGCGGGGACCTGGGCACGGGTGCCACCAACGTCGCGGAGTACGTGAAGGCGCGCGTGGAGCAGGTCGTCACGGGGAAGCTGCCCTCGCCGCTGATGTTCCCGCTGTCGTCGGCGTCCACGGACTCGGTGCGCTCGGTGCCGGGGCTGTTCCCCACCACGGTCATCAAGTGGATGGACCCGCTCGCGTACACGAAGGGCGCCGCCCGCTTCGGCGCGAACGTGGACTACATCGCCTACTTCGGGGACGGCTGGTCCCAGGACGGCCGCGCGCCGCAGTACAACGGCCAGGGCTCCGCGGGTTGGCTGTGGATCAACCACGAGTACATCTCCGGCACGAAGCCGCGCGTGGGCACGGCGCCCATCGGCCAGCACCTGGACTTCGCGCGCTTCCTGCGCAACACGGGCACGCTCTCCAACACGGTGTCGGATGGCACGTCGTGGCAGTCGGACGCGCTCGTCACCTACAACCGCGAATGGAAGAAGCAGGTGGGCGGCACCTGGATGCGCGTGGTGCAGGACCCCGCGACGGGGGGCTGGGCGGTGGACCGCAACGCGGCCAACGTGCGCTACGACGCCAGCAGCGCCACCCTGGCGAAGGTGGTGGGCGTGACGCTCTCCGCCGGGGATCATGACGACTCCGGCGTGGCGCTGGAGGCGGGAGTGGTGCCCGGCACGCACTCCAACTGCTCCGGCGGCCAGACGCCGTGGGGCACCCTCATCGTCGGCGAGGAGAACGTCCAGGGCGTCTACGGAGACCCCGAGGCCGCGCTGTGGACGGGCAAGAACGACTGGATCCCGGCGGCCCTGGGCTTCGCGCCGGGTGCGCCGCTCGCGCCTGACTTCTCGGCCCCGGCGGACGGCGACCTCATCAGCTCCGACCGCAACTCGTCGCACCTGAAGGATGGGTACGGCTACCTGACGGAGGTGGATCCGGGCCAGCCGCCGGAGCTCTGGTACGGCAAGGATGCGCAGAAGCCGGGCGCGGGCCACCGCAAGCTGGGCGTGATGGGCCGCGCGCACTGGGAGAACGCCTCCTTCGTGGTCGGCCCGGACTGGAAGCTGCTCGCGAACCAGCCCATCGTCATCTACGCCGGCGACGACCGGCGCGGCGGACGCATCTTCAAGTTCGTGTCGCAGGGCCGGTACACGCCTGGGATGACGCAGGCGCAGGTGCGCGCGCTCCTGGACGCGGGCACGCTCTACGCGGCGCACTTCGCGGGGCTGGACAACGCGACGGGCGACACGCTGGTGGGCGGCGCGGTGCCCACGGACGCGGCCCCGGGCCATGGCCGCTGGGTGAAGCTGAGCCTGGACAGCACGGACCTGGCGCCCAATGGCGAGGCGTTCGGCCAGCCGACGCTGCAGGTGGGCGCGGCGCTGCGTGACGCGAACCACAACGCGGTGGGCGGCTTCACCAACGACGACCAGGTGCGCAAGCTGCTGTGGACG
The DNA here is from genome assembly GCF_009909145.1 of Corallococcus silvisoli. Classification (NCBI taxonomy): domain Bacteria; kingdom Pseudomonadati; phylum Myxococcota; class Myxococcia; order Myxococcales; family Myxococcaceae; genus Corallococcus; species Corallococcus silvisoli. Next base: position 119,926 of record NZ_JAAAPJ010000002.1, on the reverse strand, counting down.
GCGGCGAACAAGGTGGGCGTGATGGAGCTCAACCGCCCGGAGGACACGGAGTGGAACCCGAAGGACCCCAGCGGTACGCCGCTGCTCTACGTGGCCTTCACCGAGCACGGCGACCCCACGGCGCTGGATCAGCAGGGCCGGGTGGCCACCGCCGCGCTGGAGAACGGCACCTGGGTGAAGAAGGCGCGCGGCGCGCAGGACAACCGCGCGGTGGACAAGGTGGGCTCCCTCTTCGCCATTCGCGAAGCGGATGCCGCGGCGCCCGCGGGCTCGCGCACGTTCGACTTCTTCCGCGTGTGGAAGGGCGAGACCGCGGCCACCAGCCCGATGCCGGAGTTCGCGGCGGCCAAGCCGGACAACCTGCTCATCGACCGTGAAGGCGGCGTGTGGTTCGGCACCGACGGCAACTTCGGCGTCAACAAGGTGGCGGACGGCGTGTTCTACCTGGACCAGGCGCCCGCGCACCGCGCCAGCCCGTACTTCCGCAAGGCGTTCCGCGTGCTGTCCATGCCCAGCGACGCGGAGGCCACGGGGCCGGCGTTCAACTCCGACATGACCAGCCTGTTCGTCAGCGTCCAGCACCCGGGCGAGGACAACTTCAGCGTCTGGCCGTAGCGCACCCATGCATCAGGACGAGGACGGAGTTCAACGCATGCGTTCTTCGCATTTCGACGGGGTCCGGATTCCCGCCGTCATCGTCCTGACGCTGGGGGCCTTCGCCGCCATGGCGGGCGTGTGGCGTCTGCGCCCGCCCGCCGTGGCCGAGGCCCCGTTTGATCCGCTCGCGCAGGCCCTGGCGGCGGGCAGCCGCGTGGCCAACCGCGAGGCCCCGGTGCCGTCCATGTGTTACACGAAGACGGCCGGGGTCTCGAACCCGTGCTGGACGTGTCACACCGGCGGCGTGGGCAACAACGTGATGGCGGATGAGTCGCTCCAGGCGGAGTACGCCTTCAGCGACGTGGCCCTGACGAACCACTGGACCAACCTCTTCACGGAGCGCTCGAAGGCCATCGCCGAGAGCACCGACGGCGAGGTGCTCGAGTACATCCGCGAGGACAACTTCACGCCGCTCCGGGCCGCGCTCCTGGGGCGCGTGGAGGGCTACAAGGGGTGGGTGCCGGACCTGGACCTGGCGCGCGGCTTCGACGCGGAGGGCTTCGCCCGCGACGGGAGCGGGTGGCGCGCGGTGCGCTACAAGCCCTTCCTGGGCACGTTCTGGCCCACGAATGGGAGCACCGACGACGTCTACGTCCGGCTCCCGGAGGACTTTCGGAAGGACGCGCGGGGACAGCCCTCGCGCGAGGTGTACCGCTTCAACCTCGCCGTGCTGGAAGCGGCGATGACGGTGGACCCCGGCCTCCTGGACGCGAAGGCCGCGCGCCGCCGTGTCGAGCCGGTGGATGAGCGCGTGGGGGGCATGGACCTGGACGGCGACGGGCGGCTGTCCCCTGGCGTGGAGGTCGTGCTCGGGCTCCCGGCCCACTACGCGGGCGGCGCGGCGGAGGTGCCGGTGCGGCGCTACACGTATCCGCGCGGCACGGAGTTCCTGCACACCGTGCGCTACGTGGACCCGGATGCCCCCGCGCTGCTGTCCGCGCGGTTGAAGGAGCTGCGCTATGCCCGCAAGGACGAGGCGCCCGAGGACGACCGGGTGCGGAACTTCTACGCGGAGGAGCAGGAGAAGAAGGCGCGCGGCCGGCTCCCCGCGTTCCCCGGCACGCCGGAGCTGGGGTTGATCAACGAGTTCGGCTGGCGCCTGCAGGGGTTCATCGAGGATGCCCGGGGACGGCTGCGCCTCCAGACGCTGGAGGAGCACGTGTACTGCATGGGGTGCCACACGAACCTGGGCGTCACGGTGGATCAGACCTTCGCGTTCCCGCGCAAGGTGCCTGGGCGTGACGGGTGGCGGACCCAGGACCTGCGCGGCATCCCGGACGTGCCGCAGGCGGGACATGCCGCGCCGGAGACCGCGACGTACTTCGAGCGCGTGCGGGGCGGGGATGAGTTCCGCGCGAACGATGAGCTGCTCGCGCGCTTCTTCCCGAAGGGGGTCCTGGACCTGCCTTCGGTGCGGCGCGCGGCGCCGGGAGGGGACCGCGACCTCGCGTGGCTGGTGACGCCCTCGAGGGCGCGCGCGCTCCAACTGAACAAGGCCTACTGGGCGCTGGTGCGGGAGCAGGCGTTCACGCTGGGACGGGACACGCTCCTGGCGCCGCCCGCGAACGTGCACCGCGCGGTGGAGAACGGCTCCACGGAGCTGGAGGCCACGGGCCGGCTCTTCACCGACGGGCGGCTGCACCTCACCTGGGAGTGAGGCGCGGGGGGCCGGCGCGGCCTACTTCGCCGCGCCGGGCTGGAACAAGAACGTGCTGGTGTGCGTCTGCGCGGAGACCGCCTTCACCCGCTTGCGCAGGGACGCGGCGACCGACGACAGCTCCGCGGCGTGGGGCGTGGCGGACAGCCCGCCGTTGTCCACCGCCGCGAGGCTCAGCGTCACCCGCTCCGGGTTGCCCGCCGCGTCGCTCGCGGTGAAGCCGCTCCGGCGCAGGTCCTCCGGACCGTAGAGGGGCACCTTCTCCGCGTCGAAGCGCTGGCAGAGCGTGCGCAGCACCTCCGGCGCCACCACGTCGGGACACACGAGCACGAAGTCGTCGCCGCCCACGTGCCCCAGGTGCGAGCCCGGCGGGAGCAGGTGCAGGCACTCCGACAACAGGCTCGCCGTGTAGCGGATCACCCGGTCGCCCTGGAGGAAGCCGTAGCGGTCGTTGTACGTCTCGAAGTGGTCCAGGTCCGCGTAGATGACCGTGAACGCCTGCCCCTGGAGCGCGGCGCGGATCCACCGCTCGATCATCCGGCTGCCGGGCAGGTCCGTGAGCGGATGCGCGCCGGTGGCGGCGTGCTGCTCCAGGTCCGAGGCGCGCGCGATGAGCTGCTTCATCGTCACCGTGCCCAGGAAGTGCCCCTTCGCGTCCGTCACCACCACCGGGTCGTAGACGGACTCGGGCGGACGGCGCATCGCCATGCGCGCCAGGGCGGTGATGGCCGTGGCGTCCTCCACCACCATCGGAGCCTCGCGCGGGCCGTCCGGCAGCGACGGCGCCGCGGTGGGCGCGACGCCACCGAAGCGCGCGTAGAAGCTCCGCCGCGTCACCACCGCGTGCGGCTGCTCGCCTTCCAGCAGCACCACGTGGTCCTCGCCTGGGGTGCGGCGGAAGAGCCGATCCAGCTCCACCGCGGACGAGGACACCGGCGCGCACGGGGGGCGGATGATCATGCTGCCCACCGTCTCGTCGTCCTCGTGCTCCCGGTGGTGCAGCGCGCGGATGGCCTCGCGGCAGCGCTCCGCGAAGTCCGCGCCCGGCCGCTGCGGCGAGCTCACCGGGCGCGCCAGCAGGTAGCCCTGCGCGTGCCGGATGCCCAGGCGCAGCAGCACCGCCAGCTCGTTCCACGTCTCCACGCCCTCGGCGATGAGCACCGCGTCCACGCGCTGCGCGAAGGCGACCAGCGACTTCACCAGGTGCTGCCGGTAGGTGTGCAGGTGGATGTCGCGCACCAGCGCCTGGTCCAGCTTGATGAAGTCCGGCGCGCTGTGCACCAGCGTCACCAACCCCGAGTGCCCCGCGCCGAAGTCATCCAGCGCGATGCCAAAGCCCTGCTCCGCGTAGCGCCGCGCGAGCATGCGCAGCTGGTCCGTGTCCTCGAACGTGCTGCGCTCGGTGATCTCCAGCACCAACTGCTGCGGGCTCAAGCCGTGCTGGCGCAAGAGCTCCAGCGTGGACGCACCGCCGAAGCGCTCGTCGCTCAGCACGTCGGGGCTGACGTTGAAGAAGAAGGGCCCGCGCCGCTGCGCTTCCGGCAGCGTGGCGATGCGGCGCACCGCCGCCGTCCAGCACGCTCGCTCCAGCTCGTAGGTGAAGCCTTCCACTCGCGCGCGGTTGAACAACTCGTTGGGGGACTCCACCGGCCCCAGGCCGCGAGACAACACCTCGTGGCCGAGCACCTCGCCGCTGAGCAGATCGACGATGGGTTGGAAGACGGTGGCGACCCTCGGCTCGTCACCGTTCCATAGCCAGGGAGGTGGCGGAGCAGGCTTGCTGGGGGAGGGCAGGCTCATGACCTCCGAAATGTACCGCGCTCCGGGGCAAGCTTCAGGCCCCCCCGACCTGACGGCAGGTCCAAGACCCAAAACGGACGCTTGTCACCAGGTGACATCTGGCCCCCGAGAGGGCCGTCCAGGGGAGCCCCCAGGGGCCTATTTCTCCTGAATCTGTTGAGTTTCCGGCATGTTGGCGCCCTCCGAGGCGAGGGGCGCGGGGTCCACGGGCGCCAGCGGGGGGGCCTCCACCGGCGCGACCTGGGTCAGCGTGACCTGCGCCGCGACCGCGTCCATCGCCTGACCTTCCTCCCCCTGGGCGGTCGAGAGGGCGCGGAAACGTCGGGCCAGCGACGCCAGCTCCGCCGCCTTCAGCTGGGCCTGGCCGCTGCGCAAGGACAGCAGCGACACGCGCGCGCGCTCCAGCAGGGCCACCTCCGCGCGCAGCCTCGCGAGGATGCGCTCCCGGCGCTGGCGCATGCCCCCCAGCCGCTCCACCTCCTCGGCCAGCGACGCCGCCGCGACCTCCAATTGGCGCCGGGCCACCGGGTCGGTGCTGGCGCGCGCGCCGCGCTCCAGGCTGTCCCGCTCCGCCTGGAGCTCCGCCGTGGCGCGCTCCTCCAACTGGGCCTCCACGCCGGCCCACTCGGACGCCAGCTCCACCGCGCCGCGGGTGATGCGCGCCAGCGTGCGGGCCAGCTCCTCGCGCGCGGGCTCCCGAGGCAGCTTCGCCAGCGACTGTCCGCACTGCCGATAGAGCGACAGCGCGCGCTCGGACAGCGTGTGGAAGTCACCCGACAGCTGGGGCAGCAGCTCCTCCGCGCGCGCCTCCACCGGGTCGGCCGTCAGCCCCAGGTGCGCGGCGATGGCCCCCAGCCCCACGAACAACCCCACGATGCCACCCACCACCACCGCGGCCAGCAAGGTGGGCGTGGCCACGGAGGCCAGCCGCACCGCCAGGACCTTCGCCACCACGCCGCCCGCCAGGGTGAGCCCGGCGCCCAGCACGCTGCCCAGCCCGTAGTGGATGAGCGTGGGGCGGGCCTCCGCCACCTGGCCCTCCTCGCCCAGGTCGTTGAGGCGGGCGCGCACCAGCAGGGCCCCGGCGGCCGCGCCGCTCGTCGCCACCGTCCACGCGGGCGAAAGGCCCAGGCCATACGGCAAGCCCACGAGCAGCAGCCCCAGCCCGCTGAGCAGGCCCCGGTCCCACCGGTCGCCCCGGGCGCACGCCAGCACCACCGCGGCGGGGACCAGCCACGTCAGCGGCACCGGCATGCCCACGCGCAGGGTGAGCCACTGCAGGAGGCCCGCCCCGGCGCCTGCCGCCAGCGCGCGCGTGACGGTCTGCTCGAAGGCTTCGCGGTGGTGGAACTGCAACACGGCGGCATTCATCGGGACACCCCGGGAACGGCCCTCGGGCCGGGAATGTCCCTTCGAACGCGCGGGCGGCGAAAAGGGTCTACGCCTTCGGGCGCGAGATGGGTCCCGTCCGGCCCTTCGTCACGCGCAGGTAGTCCGCGGGGGCGAGCACCAGTTGCGTGCCCCGCACCCCGGCCGACACGGCGACGGTGTCGAACAGCTCCAGCGTCTCATCCACGAAGACGGGGTAGTCCTTCTTGCCCCCCAGCGCGGTGACGCCGCCCCGGATGTAGCCGGTGAGCGGCTGCAGCTCCTTGAGCGGGACCGTCTCCACCTTGCGGTCGCCGCTGAGCCGCGCGAGGGACTTCAGGTCCAGCTCCGCGTTGCCGGGCACGACCGCCATCAGCACGCCGGTGCGGTCGCCCTTCGCCACCAGCGTCTTGAAGACCTGCTCCGGCGGCATGCCCACCTTGGCGGCCACCGTCTCCGCGGACAGGTCGTCCGGATCCACGTCGTAGTCGCGCAGGGTGTACGCGATGCCGAGCGAATCCAGCAGGCGGGCGGCGTTCGTCTTCACGGGCGTTACATCCCCAGGAGCGTGGCGGCGGCCTTCACGCGCTCGAGCGCGTCCTCGGGCGTGCGCCCCACCGCGGACAGGTGGCCCATCTTGCGGCCCTTGCGCGCGTCACGCTTGCCGTACAGGTGCAGCCGGACGCCGGGCAGCGCCAGCGCCTGCGCGAACCGGGGGCCGCCTTCGCGCAGCCACAGGTCGCCCAGCAGGTTCACGATGGCGGCGGGGCGCACCACCTCCACGGAGCCCAGGGGCAGGTTGCACACCGCGCGCACGGCCTGCTCGAACTGACTCGTCAAGCACGCCACCTCCGTCGAATGGAAGCTGTTGTGCGGCCGGGGCGCCACCTCGTTCACCAGGAGCGCCCCGTCGCCCAGGAGGAACATCTCCACCACCAGCAGCCCCTCCACCTTCAGCGCGGAGGTGATGTCGCGAGCCACCTGCGACGCCTGCGACAGCACGGCGTCCGGCAGCGGTCCCGGCAAAAGCGACCACGCGAGGATGCGCTCCTCGTGATGGTTGAACGCCGGCGGGTACACCGCCAGCTGGCCATCCGGCCCCCGGGCGACCAGCACGGACAGCTCCGCCTTCAGGTCCAGCGCGGCCTCCACCACCACGGAGCGCTCGCCCAGCTCCTTCCACGCGACGCCCGCCTCGGAGGCCTGCTTCACCTCGTACTGGCCGCGCCCGTCGTAGCCGCCCTCGCTGGACTTGATGAAGCACTTGCCGCCCAGCGCGGCGATGGCCTCCGAGAGTTCCGCCTCCGAGTTCGCCTCCCGCCACGGCCCCAGCGGAAAGCCGCCCTTCGCGAGCCAGCCCTTCTGCCGGCCGCGGTGCTGCACCATCTCCAGCACGGAGGCGCCGGGCCGCATGGGCGCGTGGCGGGCCACCGCGTTGAGCGTGGACAGCGCCACCTTTTCAATCTCCAGCGTCACCACGTCGCACGCGCGCGCCAGGTCCTCCGCGGCCGCCGTGTCGGCGAAGGACGCGGTGATGCAGCGGTCCACCACCGAGCGCGAAGGGCACGCCGAGTCCGGATCCAACGCCTGCACCTGGTAGCCCAGCGTGCGCGCGGCGAGCGCCATCATGCGCCCCAACTGGCCGCCGCCCAGGATGCCCAGCGTCCCACCGGGAAGGACCACGCGCGCCGTCATCCCGCCACCTCTCGCTGCGCCAGGACCTCGTCGGTGCGCGCCTTGCGCCACGCGCCCAGCCGCTCGCGGACCTCCGGGTACTTCAGCGCCAGGATGGCCGCCGCGTGCAGCGCCGCGTTGGCGGCCCCCGGCTTCCCGATGGCCTGCGTGCCCACCGGGACGCCCTTGGGCATCTGCACGATGGAGAGCAGCGCGTCGAAGCCGGAGAGCACCGTGGTGGGCATGGGCACGCCCAGCACGGGCAGCAGCGTCTTGCTGGACACCATTCCGGGCAGGTGCGCCGCGCCGCCCGCCGCGGCGATGATGACGGACAGGCCGCGCCCCTCCGCGGTGGACGCGTACTCCATCATCCAGTCCGGGGTGCGGTGCGCGGACACGATGCGCACCTCATGCGGGATGCGCAGCTCGGCGAGGATGTCGATCGCCGGTTGCAGGTGTTCGAGGTCGCTTCTGCCGCCCATGATGACCCCAACCCACGGGGTGCTCGCGCTCGCCGCCATGCTGTCTCGCGCCTCCAGTGCGCCGCTTCCGTGTTCCAGGGAGTGAAGCCTGGAAGAACGCGGAGATAGGGCCACGCGATTCCTCGGGTCAACCGCGAAGATGCCCCTTCGCGCCACCCGGAGGGCGGGAGACCGAGCGCCGCCCCCTCCTGTCCCTGGGTTTCCAGACGCCAAGGCCCCACCGTCACGTTCGCGTGACGGCGGGGCCCGCTCTGGAGAGCCCTTCGTGCGTCAGTACGTGGAGCCCATGCGGCCGAAGCTCTTGAGCGCCTTCACCTTGCTGCTCTTCACCGCGGCCCGCTGGGCCTCCTCCGTCTCCGCGTCGTCGTATTCCTTCATCGCGCGGGCCTGGTCGGCCTGGTCCGCGGCCACCGCCGCGGCGCCCGCCACGGCGCCCGCCTCTTGGAAGAGCACCTGGTTCTGGCTGAGGTAGCCCTTCGCCTCGTCCTTCCGGCCCTGGCTCATCGCCTCCGCGGCCTTCTGGAGGTTCTGCGCGCTGCGGGCCCGGGCCGCGTACACCGTGGCCTCCTTGTCCTGGCGCCGCGCCACCTCCTCCTGCACGTCGGTGGCCACCGCGGCCAGCGTGGACGCGTCCTCCACGTTCTTCTGCACGAGCAGGTCGGTGTAGGCGACCCGCAGCCCGGCCACCTGCACGGACTGGCCCGGCGCCGTGCCCGTCACGTGGAGCCGCGCCACCACGCGCTCGGACTGGCCCGCGGAGAAGTCCGGCAGCGCCACGCGCACGGTGTTGCCGGCCTGGTGCGCGCGGTAGCCCAGCACCTCGTCCAGGCTCGTTCCGGGGGGCAGCTCGAACGACAGCTCCACGTTGCGCGCCACCGCGGTGGTGGCCTGCTGCAGGTCGCGCTGGAAGAGGGTGGACAGCTTGCTCGCGTCCTCCAGGAAGCCGTACGCGCCGGCGCCGTACTCGGCGAACGCCTGCATCAGGTCCTCGTTGAAGTCGGTGCCCACGCCAATGGAGCTCACCGTGATGCCGGAGGCGCGGATGTCCTTCACCACGTTCTTCAGGCCCTCCGCGTCCGACACGCCCTCCGTGGGCTGGCCGTCGCTCATCAGGATGAGGCGGTGGACGCGGGCCTCGCCCCCCATGGCGGAGGCCAGCTGCGTGCGGCCCACGCTCAGGCCCGCGCTGATGTTGGTGCCGCCGTCATCCCAGATGCCGTCGATGAACTGCATCATCCGCTCGCGGTTGCTCGCGGTCGCCGGCAGCGACGGGAGGCTCTTCACATCCGAGCCGTAGTGCACGATGGCCAGCCGGTCCTCGTCGCGCAGCAGCGTCACCAGGTGCCGCGCGGCCTGCTTCGCCTGCTGGAGCTTGTAGCCGCTCATGGACCCGGACCGGTCGATGACGACGGCCAGGTTCACGGGGCTGCGCTTCGCGCCGGGCACCTCCGCGCCGGTGAGGTCCACCGTCACGTACATCTCCGACGGGCCCACCGGCACGTACGGGTGCGACAGCCGGCTCGTCACCTGGAGGCTGCCCGAGGACGACCGGGGCCCCACGGGGACGGGCGGGGAGGGCGGGGTCGGGGTCGGCGTCGTGACGACGACCTGGGGCGTGGGTTGCGTGCCGCCCCCCCGGGGCATGCCCAGCACCAGCGCGGTGAGGGCGAGGCCGCCGGCCAGGGCGAGGAACAGGACCGTACGATTCATGGCTGGGCTCCGAAGGCGTGTGAGACGCGGGCCCTGCCTTTACGTACGGGGTGCGCGAAAAGGTCTAACCCTTTCGCGCGAGGCGACTGTTCAGTGCGCCGTTCAGGTGCCCTGCGAGGCCGGCGTCGCGCCCGCGCAGAAGTAGGGCGAGTTGTTCTCGCCGAAGGTGCGCCGGTAGTAGGTCTCGTCCGCCACGCGGATGGCGTCCAGCGTCGCCTGGTCCAGGAGCAGGGGCCGGCACGTCATGCGGTCCTTGAGGCCCGCCTGCACGTCGTCGACGGTGCGGGTGATGTCGCAGCCCGTGGTGGTGCCCTGCACGCACTCCTTGCTGCAGTAGCCCAGCGCCACCGCCTGCGGGTCCTCGCTGCGGGGGCTCGAGTCATCGCGCACGCAGATGAGGTCCTCGCAGTCCAGCGCGCCAAAGGAGATGAAGTCCTGATCCGCCGCGATGTCCTTCTCCTGGATCTCCACGAACTTGGTGGGGCCCTGCGCCTGCTCATCGGCCGTGGCCTTGCGCACCAGACGGCACGGCTTGCCCAACTCGGTGGTGACGTCGCAGCCCCCCATCAGGAGGACGGCGGACAGGAAGAGCGCGGATCGCACGAACATCGTTGAGACCTCTAGAAGGGAGGGATGCGGGGCTTGGGGGATGACGACGCCCGGAACGCGGAAACGGTAGCACAGCGTCTCCTCACTCCAACCACTGACCCGCGGTACGCGAGTGGGGTGGAATTGTGAAGGGATACCGGAGGATTACAGAGGAGACAGGCGCGTCGAGGCGGTTGATGGTTGGGAATACGGCCGATAGGATGGGGCGGCTGATGTCATGCTGCCTTCCGGTGGCAGTACGTTCCCTCCCCCCACGGAGCGCCCGGACTTGAACCGCCCCACGCTGCTGCTTGCGCTGAGCCTGATGTGGCCCGCGCTGGCCCTCGCCCAGAACCAGGAAGGCATGGGCCTCGATCTGACCGAGGACGCCCAGGCCAAACCTCCCGCAGAGAACCCCGCGCCGCCGCCGGACGACGAAGCCCGCCCCGCGTCGCCGCCTGCCGCCACGACGGTGAAGGAGATACCGCCCGAGGCGCTGATGCCGCTCACGGACATCACCCAGGATGACCGGGTGAAGAGCGTGCAGCGCAAGGTGTACCTGAAGAAGCACCGGTTCGAGCTCACGCCGCTCGTGAGCATCTCCGTGAACGACCCCTTCTATTCGAAGGTGGGCGGTTCGCTGCGGGGCGCCTGGTACCTGGCGGACACGCTGGCCATCTCCGCGCGCGGGTCGCTGATGCAGGTGGTGCCGTCGGATGATGTCCGCACGGCGAAGCGCACCTTCAACAGCAAGATCTACAACTCCGTGCCGCAGTGGTCCGCGATGGGCGACATCGAGTGGGCGCCGCTCTACGGCAAGGTGTCGTTCCTCAACTCCATCCTCCACTTCGACGGCTACCTGCTGGGCGGACTGGGCGTGGTGAAGACGGAGACCTCCGCGCTGCCTGATCGCGGCCTCAACCCGGCCGCGGACCTGGGGCTGGGCATGCGGTTCGTCACCAAGGACTACCTGGCCGTCAACGTGGCCCTCATCAACACCTCCTATGTGGATCAGCCCCTGGGCAGCAGCAAGGGCGCCATCCAGAACGTCATGACCCTCAACGCGGGCATCTCCATCTTCCTGCCGCTGCACTCGACGGGGAGGGATTCCGAATGAAGCCCGCCGTCCGCCTGCTCCTGACCCTGTGCGCGGGTGTGCCCGCGCTCGCCAGCGCCGCCGACCCGGCGCCCGCGCCGGCCGCGGCCGCCCCCGCCACCCCGGCTCCGGCTCCGGCGCCCGCTCCGAAGACCGCCGCCAATTCGCAGCCGCCGAACACCTCCCAGGAGGAGGAAGCCGGCGACGTGTCCGAGGTCGACAAGGACGCCCTGGGGCCCCTTCGCGAGCGCATCCGGCCGGTGTCCGGCCACATGTTCCTCAAGAAGGGCCGGTTCGAAATCAGCCCCTCCGCGTCCGTCACCATCCGCGACGCGTTCTACAAGAAGTACGTCTTTGGCGGCACCGTGACGTACTTCCCCATGGAGACGCTGGGCGTGGGCCTGCGCGCTGGCTACGCGCTGAACAGCGTGGCGGGCTCCGCGCAGATCTGCACCTTCACCGAAGGCGAGGCGGGCGACACCCGCGGCTGCCGCGCGCCCACCCGCGCTGAGCTGGACGGGCGGGCCCCGGGCCAGCTCACGCTGATGGGCGGCCTGGACGTCCAGTGGGCGCCCATCTACGGAAAGCTGTCCCTGCTGGCGGAGAAGTTCGTCCACTTCGACATGTACGGCGTCGTTGGCGCGTCGGTCATCCAGTACAAGGGCCCGGCGACGTCGCTCGTGGACGGGACCCCGGTCGCGGGCAGCAAGGCGTACCTCACGGGCGGCGGCAACGTGGGCGTGGGCCTGCGCTTCTTCTTCAACCGCTGGATGACGCTGCGCACGGAGCTGCGCGACCTCATCTACGTGGAGAAGGGCCGGGAGCCGACGCCCAACTATCTCCGCAACCAGATCCTGTTCGAGCTGGGCCTGTCCTTCTTCTTCCCCTCCGGTTCCTAAGCATGATGCGCACCCACCGGTTCCTCCGCCTCGCCGTCCTCGGGCTCTCGCTCGCGTACACGGCCCCCACGCTGGCGCAGTCCTTCGAAGGACTGGACCTCTCGGGGCAGTCCAAGAAGAAGAAGAAGGGTTCGTCCTCGGCCAAGAAGAAGACCTCCACCAAGCGCGGCAAGGGCAAGACGGCCGCGCCGGCGGAGGACACCGAGGGCAACGCCTCCTCCAGCACCGCGGCCCCCGCGGGCAACCCCGCCACGCCGCCCAGCGCCGTCACCCCTTCTCCCGTGTCGGGCACTCCCGCGGCGAAGTCCTCGCCCGCGTCGAAGCCCGCTCCCCAGGGCAGCCCGGGCCTGGGCCTGGACCTCACGGGCGACAACGACAAGCCGCCCGCGCCCACGATGACGTTCGACGCGGTGGACGTGTCCGGCAAGACGGCGGACCGCCAGCGCCTGGACGCGGCCATCTCGCTGTTCAAGAACGACGAGTACGAGAAGGCCGCCATGGCCTCGCACGAGCTCCTGGGGGACGCGAAGCTCCAGGGCCTGCACGTCGAGGCGCGCTACGTGCTGGCCAAGGCGCTCTACCGCATGGGGCTGTACCACTCGTCGCTGGGCGAGTTCTCGAAGATCCTCGCGGCGGGCCCGTCCACGAAGTTCTTCAAGTCGAGCCTGGAGTGGCTGTTCTTCATCAGCCGCAAGACGCAGAACGAGACGGTCATCCTGGATGAGATCGCCCGGTACGCGAACTACGAGTTCCCGGAGAAGTTCCGCAACGAGTTCCGCTACCTGCTGGCGCGCTACCACTTCGTGCGTGGCCGCGCGCTGGACCAGGTGGGCCAGATGGACAACGCGGACAAGTCCTTCGAGGAAGTGAAGCGCCTGGCGCTGACCATCCCGCGCACGGATGTGTTCTACCCGCGCGCGAAGTACCTGGAGGGCCTGGCCTTCTTCCGCAACGGCACGCGCAACAAGGACGCGGCGCTCAAGCGCGGCAACACGGACGTGCTGGCGTCGGTGGAGGCGATGAAGGAGGTGGTGCGCCTCACCCGTCCCATGGTGGGCCGCACCGGCGAGCAGGCGAAGCTGGACAAGTCGCTGCGCGAGCTGGCCTTCATGCAGTTGGCGCGCACGCACTACGGCATGCAGCAGAACCGCTTCTCCATCTTCTATCTGAACAAGGTGGAGCGCGGGAACACGCAGTGGCTGGAGGCCCTCTTCGAGTCCTCCTGGGCCAACTACCGCATCGGCCAGTACGAGCAGGCGCTGGGCAACCTCATCACCCTGTCGTCGCCCTTCTTCCGCGAGGAGTACTTCCCGGAGGCGCTCATCCTCAAGGCGGTCATCTATTACGAGAACTGCCGCTACCGGGAGTCCAACCTCATCCTCCAGGACTTCGAGCGCACCTACTTGCCCGTGCACGACGAGCTGGACGCGCTCGTGAAGAAGAACATGGACGCGAGCGAGTACTACACGGTGCTCGCCGAGGTGCAGAAGAAGAACAAGGACGGCCTGGAGAAGAACGGCACGGACGTGCTGCTGGAGCGCATCCTGCGGCTGGCCCTCACGGACCAGGACCTGAAGAAGACCAACGACTCCATCCTGGAGCTCGAAGGCGAGATGGACCTGTTCTCCAACAAGGGCGACACGTTCAAGTACTCGGAGCTGACCAAGCAGCTGCTGGAGGGCCTGAAGGTCCAGCGCACCAGCCTCATCGCCAAGGCCGGCATCATGGCCAAGGGCAAGCTGGAGACGGAGCTGGGCGCGCTCAAGCTGCTGCTCGCCAACGGCCTGCGCATCAAGTTCGAGACGACCACCAAGGAGAAGGAGTTCCTGGAGGAACAGCTCAAGGCGGGCGGCCGCACGGCCATCGTCAAGAAGTACAAGTACTCCGTGGCGGTGCAGGACGACCAGCTCTACTGGCCGTACGAGGGCGAGTACTGGCGCGACGAGCTGGGCACGTACCAGTACACCCTGACCAAGGGCTGCATCGAGCGCGACACGGCCAACCGCAACATCCAGTCCGCGGAGGCGATGTAGACGCCTTCGGCTGACAGTGGGATTCTTCCCGGCCCGCCGGAGCGCCCTGCACGTGCGCTCCGGCGGTTTTGTCTTTTTCAACGGTCCTTCAGGACGAGGGGAGTTCGAGGGTGGCTCGGGAGGCGTCGCTGCGGGTGGTGTTCGGCATCGCCGTCCTGGATCTCATCGGGTTCGGCATCCTGATTCCCCAGCTGGGGGTGTACGGCGTGCGCTTTGGCGCGTCTCCGTTCGCGGTGGGGCTGCTCGTCGCGGTGTATTCGCTGATGCAGCTGGTGGCGGCGCCGGTGATGGGGCGGCTGTCGGACCGGTTCGGCCGGCGGCCGGTGCTGCTGGTGTCCCAGGTGGGGTCGCTCCTGGGCTATGTGCTGTTCGCCTTCGCGCACACGCTGCCGCTGCTGTTCCTGTCGCGCGTCATCGACGGCGTGTCCGGGGGCAACGTGTCCACGGCGCAGGCGGTGGTGGCGGACATCACGAAGCCGCACGAGCGCGCGCGGGGCATGGGCATCATCGGCGCGGCGTTCGGCCTGGGCTTCGTGCTGGGGCCGGCGCTGGGCGGCATCCTGGGGGCGTGGGGCGGCAACCTCGCCATCGGGCTGTTCGCGGCGGGGCTGTCCGCGCTCAACCTGCTCAACACCTGGTTCTTCCTCCCGGAGACGCGCCACGCCGGGTCGCCGTCCGCCACCGTGCGCTCCATGAAGGGCGCCACGGCCGTGATGACGCTTCCCGTCGTGGGCCGGTGCGTGGTGCTGGTGCTGCTCTACACGGTGGCCTTCGCGCAGATGGAGGGCACCTTCTCCGTGTACCTCTTGACGCGCTTCCTGTCGTCCGGGCCGGTGCCGCTGGAGGGCGGGTGGCTGGTGCACGCGGCGCTGCCGGACGCGGCCACCCTCAGGGAGGCCAGCCTGCGCTCCGGGGCGCTCTTCGCGGTGGTGGGGGTGCTGTCCGCGCTGGTGCAGGGCGGGCTGGTGCGCCGCCTGGTGGCGCCCGCGCACGGGCCGTCCGACGGGGCGGGGGGGAGGGGAGGGCGGGAGGCCCCGGTGGCCGTGGTGGGGTTCGGCCTGACGGCGGCGGGGCTGGCGCTCCTGCCGGTGGCCCCGTCGTACGGGTGGCTGTTCCCGATGATGGGGCTGCTGGCGGTGGGGTCCGCGCTCGTCACGCCGTGCCTGTCCGCGCTGGTGTCCCTGCACGCGCCCTCCGAGCGCCAGGGGGCGGTGCTGGGCGCGTACCAGGCGAGCGGGTCGCTGGGCCGCATCGTCGGGCCGGCGCTGGGCGGGCTGCTCTTCACCCGGCTGGGCCCGGCGGCCCCCTACGGGACGGGCGCGGTGTTGGTGGCGTTGGGTGGACTTTTGGCACTGTCACTGGTCACTCAGGTGAGAATGTCGGGAGCGGGCGCGGAACAAAGCTCATAGGATGGGGACCATGGTGGGCAAGCCGCAGCACATCACCATCGCGTTCGACGTGATGGGGAGCGATCACGGCCCGGTTGAGGTGGTGCGAGGCGCCGCCCAGCTTTCGCTGGAGTCTCCGCACATCCACGCGTTGCTCGTGGGGGACCGGCCGGTCATCGACGAGGCCCTGGCGGGCATCAAGCACAACGGGGAGCGCATCTCCGTGCACCACGCGGGCGACTACGTGGGCATGGACGAGAAGCCCGGCGAGGCGCTGGCGCGCAAACCCGAGTCCTCCGTGGCGGTGGCCGCCCGGCTGGTGGCCGAGGGAGAGGCGCACGCGCTGGTGTCCGCGGGCAACACGGGCGCGGGCGTGCTCGCGTGCAAGCGCCACTTCCAGCTGATTCCCGGCGTGCGCCGCGCGGCGCTGGCCACGGTGTACCCGACGCGGGGCGTGCGCGGCGCGAAGCAGGATCCGTTCAGCCTCATCCTCGACGTGGGCGCCACGGTGGAGGCCACCGCGGAGGACCTGGTGGCGTTCGCCGTGATGGGCAGCGCCTATGCGCGCATCATCTCCCGCAACGAGCGGCCCAAGGTGGCGCTGCTGTCCAACGGCGTCGAGCCGCAGAAGGGCCCCCCGCGCGTGGTGGAGGCGCACCAGCGGCTGTCCCAGATGTCGGGGCTCAACTTCACGGGGAACGTGGAGGGCATCGACATCCCGCGCGGCACGGTGGACGTCATCGTGACGGACGGCTTCGTGGGCAACGTGTGCCTGAAGATGCTGGAGGGCGTGCACGACACGGTGATGGAGCTGGCCCAGTACGCCTACAAGGAGAGCCTGCGCTGGCGGGCGGGCCTGGCCATGCTGTCGAGCGGCATCGACCGGCTCAAGGACATCACGGACTGGGAGCAGTACGGCGGCGCGCCCATCCTCGGGTTCGACCGCATCTTCATCAAGGCGCACGGCCGCTCCAAGGCGCGCGCCATCGCGAACGCGGGCAAGGTGGCGGCGAAGGCGGTGGCGAACGAGCTGGGCACCGCCATCCAGGAGGGTCTCGCGCGGTGAGCCTGCCGGACCGCATCGACCCGCGTCCCCCCCGCCGCATCTACCGGTGGGACCTGGACAAGACGTACCTCCAGACGGACTTCGAGTCGCTGCGCGACCTGTTCCGCACCGCCTTCCAGAAGGCCCATGAGAAGGTCGCCGTGCCGGGGGCGTCCGCGCTCATCCGCGAGCTGGCCGAGCAGGGCGACTCGCGGCTGTGCATCGTGTCCGGCAGCCCCAAGCAGATGCGCGCGGTGCTGGAGGAGAAGCTCAAGCTGGACGGCGTCCAGTGGGATGAGTTCGTCCTCAAGGACAACGTGGGCAACCTGCTGCGCGGGCGCTTCCGGGCGCTCCGGGGGCAGGTGGGCTACAAGCTGCCGGCCATCCTGGAGAGCCGCGTCAACGCGCCGGTGGAGGCCGAGGAGGTCCTCTTCGGGGACGACGCGGAGGCGGACGCGTTCATCTATTCGCTCTACGCGGACCTCATCGCGGGCCGCGTGGACGAGCGCGTGCTGTCGCAGGTGCTGGAGGCGGGCGGGGTGTACCCGGACGACGCCGCGCGGGTGCAGGAGGCGTGGAAGAAGATCCCCATCGCGGACCCGGTGCGGCGCATCTTCATCCACCTGGACCGGCTGACCCCGCCCGCGCACTTCACGCCCTATGGCCCGCGCGTGGTGCCCATCTTCAACTACTTCCAGGCGGCGCTGGTGCTGCTGGCGGACGGCCACCTCACGGCGCCGCAGGTGCTGAAGATCGCCGTGGAGATGGTGCAGACGGCGGGGCACAACATCATCACGCTGTCGAACTCGTTCCAGGACCTGCTCCGGCGCGGGCTGCCGCTGCAGCAGGCGGCCATCGCGCTGTCCCAGGCGATGGAGGGGCCCAACGCGCTGCTCAAGGCCATGCGCCCCATGCCGGACATCCTGGCCGCGTTCAGCAAGCGCCTGGCCGCGCTGGGCACCCAGCCCCCCCCGCCGCGCGTCCAGGCGGTGGACTACGTGTCGCTCATCTCCCACGCGCTGCCCCGGACCCACAAGGGCCGCACCCTGAAGCCGCCGACGTCCTGAAGGACGCCGGGCGCAGGGGGCCGGGTGCCTGCCCGCCTGGGGGGCGTCCCGTCGGCCGGGGCCTCTGGATGGCGGGCCCCTGGCCGGCATGTGCGTGGGCGGGGTGTTATCCAATGGAAGCGCCTTCGATGGGCAGCGGGGCGTTTTTCCGGAGCCTGGGACGTTCCAGGCGCCCGGCGGGCGGGCGGGGGCCCTGGCGGACCCCGGATGTCCCTGAAGAATGTCCTTAAGCGCGACCCCCATGGGTGGGAGGATGCGTGCTAGACGGCTGTCCCTTCCGAGGCGAATGACGCGAGACCCGACCCATCCCCCGCCCCCTGGCGGAACGCTGCCAGCCGCGCCCGGAGACGACGCGCGCGGAAAGGCCTCCTTCGAGGCGGCAGCGGCGGAGGGCCCCGGAGCCGCGCACGAGGTTCTTTCCATGTCTTCCCCCCTGGACCTGACGGGCCAGGAGGAGCGCACCGCGACCCCTGCGTCGGCGGACTCCTCCGAGCGCCCCAGCGAACACGAAACCCCTTCCCGGGCCCTCGAGGCCCCTTCCGAGCCCTCCTACTCCGCGGATGCGGGGGACGACGACGGGTTCGACGACGATGACGACACCGAGGACGCTGGCCCGGCCGAGCCCGAGGTGAGCGATGAAATCCAGCGCGCCACCGAAGCCCTGAAGGCCGCCGAGGCCGAGGATGCCCAGGCCGCCGCCGAGGCGGGGGAGGAGGCCGAGGAGCCCGAGGCCGTCATCCTGGAGCCGGAGCCGGAGCCCGCCGCGAACGAGCCGGAGCTGCAGGCGCCCACCACCACGCGCACGGGCGAGCCCGCGGAGATCGACCCGGACGAGATGGATCCGGACGCGCTCAAGGTCGTCCTGCGGCTGCACCAGCACGGGCACCAGGCGTACCTGGTGGGCGGCTGTGTGCGCGACCTGCTCCTGGGGCGCAAGCCAAAGGACTTCGACGTGGCCACCAGCGCCCACCCGGGCGAGGTGCGCGCCATCTTCCGCAACTGCCGCCTCATCGGACGGCGCTTCCGGCTGGCGCACGTCTACTTCAAGGGCGGGAAGATCGTGGAGGTGTCCACCTTCCGCGCCAACCCGACGGAGCTGGAGCCGGCGCCGGGGGCGGACGAGGGGCAGGGCGGCGAAGACCTGCTCATCACCCACGACAACGTCTTCGGCACGGCGCAGCAGGACGCGCGCCGCCGCGACTTCACCATCAACGGCCTGTTCTACGACGCGAGCGAAGGCCGGGTCATCGACTACGTGCGCGGACGGCGCGACCTGGATGAGCGCTTCATCCGGACGATTGGCGACCCGGAGATCCGCATGCGCGAGGACCCGGTGCGCATCCTGCGCGCGGTGCGCTTCGCGGCGAAGCTGGACCTGGACATCGAGTCGCGCACGTACGCGGCGATGGAGGGCGCGGTGGAGGACCTGCCGCGCTGCGCGCCCGCGCGCCTCTTGGAGGAGACCTTCCGCCTCATCCGCGGCGGGGTGTCCGCCCCGGCGCTGAAGCTGCTGGCGGCGCTGGACGCGCTGAAGCTGCTCCTGCCGCCGGTGGACGAGTACCTGCGGGTGCACGGCAAGGAGGGGGAGAAGACCTTCTACGCCTTCGCGCAGGCGCTGGATAAGCGCGTGTCGGCGGGCGAGGTGCTGGACGACGCCATCCTGCTGGCGACGCTGCTGGTGCCCATCAGCCGCGCGCAGCCGCCCGCGGAGGAGTCGCAGGACGAGGGCCGCGCGTCCGTGTCGCGCGTCATCGAGGATCTGCTCGCGGGCTTCGTGGAGGCCGCGAGGCTGCCGCGCCGCATCGCCGAGCGCTGCCGCATGCTGCTCCTGATGCAGCGCACGCTGTCCGGGGAGCGCCGCAAGAAGACGGGCGCCTTCCGCCGCCACCCGCTCTTCAACGAGGCGCTGGCCGTCTTCGCGATGACGGTGGAGGCGACGGGCGAGGGGCGCGAGGCGCTGGACGCGTGGCAGGCCGGAGAGGTGCCGCCGCCGCGCGCCGGGGCCAACGCCGGGGACTCCGAAGGCCCCCGCCGCAAGCGCCGCCGCCGCCGTCGTCGTCGCACCGGCAGTGGGAGCGGCGAGGGCAACGGTTCGGGCGCGGAGCGTCCGGCCTCCTCGGGCTCCGACGCGGGCGAAGGATAGTTCCCACCGGGCCGGAGCGCCTCCGCGCTTCGGCCCGTCGCGCGTCCACCGGAGGCCACGCGCGAGACAAGGAGCTCGGGCCGGATGCGTTCGTCCATCCGCCGCCACGCGAGCCGCGTGACGCCGGTCCCCGCGCCTACCGCTTCGGCTTCTCCACGGGTCGCTCGGAGCGGTGGTGGTCGTCATCCGAGGCCTCCGCCCCGGCGATGTCCGCCATGGTGATGGCCTTGCTTCCGAAGCGCGCGGCGATGCGGTCCATCGCCTCGTTCAGCTTCGATGACTTGGGCGCCGCCGCGGGGAACAACCCCAGCTGCGCTTCGTCCTCGTCCAACTGCACGCTCACGCCCGTGAGCCGCAGCGCCTTGCCCTCGTGCGCGCGCTCCAGCAGCTCCAGCGCCGCCCGGTAGAGCAGCTGACCGTCGTCCGTGGCCTCGCGCAGCGTGGTCCGCCGGGTGATGAGCGTGAAGTCCGCGAACTTCAACTTGAGCTGCACCACGCGGCCCTTCAGGGACGCCCGCCGCAGCCGCCTCGCCACCCGCAGCGCCTGCGCGTGCACGTGCGGCTTCAGCGCCTCCAGCCCCGTCAGGTCCTCCTCGAACGTGTCCTCCGCGCCCACGCTCTTGGCCGCCCGGTCCGGCACCACGTCCCGCGCGTCGATGCCGTGCGACAGCTCCCACAGGTGCTTGCCGCTGCTCGCGCCGAAGCGCTCCTCCAGCCAGGACAGCTCCCGCTCGGCCACGTCCCCGATGCTGTTGAGCCCCGCGCGCTTCATCGCCTCTTCCGTCTTGGGCCCCACCCCCCACAGCCGGGACACCGGCAGCCCCGCCAGGAAGGCCACCGTCTCCTCCGGCCGCACCTCGCGCTGGCCGTTGGGCTTCGCCAGGTCGGAGGCGATCTTCGCCACGAACTTCGCCGTCGCGATGCCCGCGGACGCCGGAAGGTTCAGCTCGTGGGCGATCTCCTTGCGGATCCGCTTCGCGATGTCCGCCGCCGCGCCGAACAGCCCCACCGACGCCGTGACGTCCAGGAACGCCTCGTCCAGGGACAGGGGCTCGATGAGCGGCGTGTACCGCTCGAAGATGGCGAAGACCTGCTCGCTCGCTTCGGCGTAGGCGGAGAAGCGCGGCTTCACGACGATGGCGTGCGGGGCCTGCTTCACCGCCCGGGCCATGGGCATCGCGCTTCTCACCCCGAAGGGGCGCACCTCGTAGGACGCGGCCACCACCACGCCGCGCTGCGCATGCCCGCCGACGATGACCGGCTTGCCCCTCAGGGACGGGTTGTCGCGCTGCTCGACGGACGCATAGAAGGCGTCCATGTCCACGTGGAGGATGGCTCGCATGGCGTGAGTCACTCTAGTGGCCCCCTCTGACAGTGCGAGCCATGAAGACCCTTACCGAATACCTCTGGTTCGAGACACAGGCCCGGCGTGAACTGGTGCGCCTCACCGACACGGTGGCCGCGCTGGTGAAGAAGAGCGGCATCCAGGAGGGCATGGTGCTGGTGTCCGCCATGCACATCACCGCGGGCGTCTTCGTCAACGACGACGAGCCCGGCCTCCACGAGGACATCTGGGAGTGGCTCCAGCACCTGGCGCCCTCCGGCCCCGACTACCGCCACCACCGCTCCGGCGAGGACAACGGCGACGCGCACCTGAAGTCCATGCTCGTCCACCCTCAGGTGCTGATTCCCGTCACCGCCGGCAAGCTGGACCTGGGCCCCTGGCAGCAGGTGTTCTACGCGGAGTTCGACGGCCAGCGCCGCAAGCGCGTCATCGTCAAGGTGATGGGGGCCTAGGCCGCCCCGTCCGCCACCGGCCACGTCAGGCCATGCCGCCCCAGCTCCGCCACCAGCTCCACCGGCAGCGGGCTCTCCACCTTCACGGGCGCCTTCGTCACGGGGTGCGGCACGGTGAGCGAGCGGGCGTGCAGGAAGAACCGCCCCAGCTCCGGCGCCTCGCGGCCGCCATAGAGCGCGTCCCCCACCAGCGGGGCGCCCACGCCGGCCAGGTGCGCTCGCACCTGGTGCAGCACGCCGGTGAGGATGCGCACCTCCACGAGGCTGTAGTCCCCGGCCCTCGACAGGACGCGGAAGTGGGACAGCGCTTCGCGGGCATCCTCGGCGCCGTAGGGGGCGGGCTCCACGCGGTCCGGGTGGCGCGGGTGGTGACGCAGGGGCACCTCCACCTCGCCCTCGTCCGCCAGCGGGCCCGTCACCAGCGCCAGGTAGCGCTTGTCCACCTCGCGGCCGCTGAAGGACTCGCGCACGGCGGTCCACGCCTCCCGCGTGCGGGCCGCCGCGACGACGCCGGACGTCTCCACGTCCAGGCGGTGGCAGAGGCCGCCCTCGCGCGGGTCCTGCGAGGCCTGGGCGCACTCGGGGTAGCGCGCCACCAGGGCGTTGGCCACCGTGCCCGTCTCACCCGGGTGCAGGGGGTGCGAGGGCCGGCCCGCGGGCTTGTCCACGAAGAGCAGCGACGCGTCCTCGTGCAGCACGACGAGCGGGAAGTCCGTGTCCGGCACGGCCTCGCGCGGCGCCTCCTCCACCGTCACCGAGACCTTCTGGCCGGCGGTCACGGTGAGGCCCTTCTTCGCGGGGCGGCCATCCACGCGCACCTGGCCCTCCTCGAAGAGGCGCTTCATGCGCGCGCGGGACAGGCCCAGGGCCTCGCCCACGAACAGGTCCACGCGCTGGCCCGCCTTCGCGGCGTCCACGGTGAGGGTGTGCGTTGTCGCGGTGCTCACTCGGAGAGGGCCTCGTAGACTTCCTCGGCCGTCTGGAACCGGTCGTCCGGCTCCTTGCGGATGAGGCGATGGGCCACCCGCGCCAGCTGCGGGTCGCCATGCAGGTTGAGCGCGAGCAGTGGCGGTGCCTCCGTCTCCAGCACCTGGCGCCACAGCTCGTGCGGCGTTTTCGCGTCGAACGGCGGACGCCCGCTCATCAGCTCGTACAGGATGACGCCCAGGCTGTACAGGTCCGCGCGCCCGTCGAGCGGCTCTCCCAGGATCTGCTCCGGGGCCATGTACCGGTAGGTGCCCACCAGCTTGCCGTCCGCGGTGATGCCCGCGTCGTCCGCGAGGAACTTCGCCAGCCCGAAGTCCATCAGCCGCACCTGACGGTCGTCGTCCACCATGATGTTGGACGGCTTCAAGTCGCGGTGCACCAGCCCGTGGCCGTGGATGTACGCCAGCGCCTCGCACACCTGGAGCATCGCGTCCTTCAGCTTGCCCATGCGCTCCGGACGGTTGAGGTCCGCCATGCGGGGCGCGGCGGGGCGCGACGGGGCCACGGGCTTGCGCGCGGGCTCACGGCGCGGATCCGCCGGCAGGTCGACCGAATCCGAGTCGTCCCCGGCCCCCGCTCCGCTGAAGCTGGCCAGGTCCTCGCTGGGAGCCTCCTCCGCGAACGCATCCAGTCCGAAGGTGCCGTCGTCCTCCAGGACGGCGTCCTCGTCCGAGTCGTCGTCCGGGCTGTCGACGCTGCCGAAGTCGTCGTCCGCGGTGCGGCGGATGGACAGCGGCCCGCGGGACGAAGGCGTGGGCGTGTGCAGGTCGTTGAAGCTCACGTCCAGGTAGTGGCGCAGCGTGAGCCCTTCGATGAGCTCCATGGCCAGGTACGGCTGGCCCGCGTGGACGCCCGCCTCGAAGACCTTCACCACGTTGGGGTGGGCCAGGTCCGCCAGCGTCTCGAATTCGCGCGCGAGCCTCCGGGCCGCGCGGTCGTCCAGCGACGGACCCGTCGACAGGAGCTTCAGCGCGACCTCGTCGTTGCTGCGGCGGTCCAGGGCCCGATAGACGGTCCCGGCCCCGCCACTGCCGAGCGTCTCCAGCACGCGGTAGGGACCAATGGCCTTGGGGGGCATGGGAGCGCGGATCCTACGGAGCACGTCACGTCACGGTCAAACACGCTGAACGGTCCCCGAGCGCCCCTCGCTCCCTGGCTCGGGGGACGTTCACTTTTTCAGGGGGACCGTGGGTGAACTTCATGGTCATGTAAACCTGGAAGTCGCGGCTCGTCCGGACGTCATTCGGGTTCGACGTCGGGCCCCGGGGGCGTTTCACTTTTCCCTCGAACCATGGGAAAGCTCACCAGTCATGCAACTGGGGAAGTACCAGCTGGTGCGGAAGCTCGCCTCCGGGGGCATGGCGGAGGTGTTCCTCGCGAAGGCGGCCGGGCCTCGGGGCTTCGAGAAGACCCTGGTGCTCAAGCGCATCCTGCCCCACCTGGCGGAGGACGAGGCGTTCGTGGAGATGTTCCTGGGCGAGGCGAAGCTGGCCGCCCAGTTGGACCACCCGAACGTGGTGCAGATCTTCGACTTCGGTGAGGCGGACGGCAGCTACTTCCTGGCGATGGAGTACATCGACGGGCCCACGCTGCGCCGGCTCATCAAGCGGTCGGTGGCGCAAGGGGTCCCGCTGCCGTGGGGCGTGTGCGCGAAGATGGTGGCCGCCGCGGCCGAAGGGCTGGCGTTCGCGCACGCACTGAAGGACTCGGAGACGGGGGCCCCGCTGGGGCTGGTCCACCGCGACATCTCTCCGGAGAACGTGCTGGTCTCCCGGCAGGGCGCGGTGAAGGTCGTGGACTTCGGCATCGCGAAGGTGACGGGGCAGGGGCCCCGCACGCAGACGGGCGTGGTGAAGGGCAAGGTGGCGTACATGCCGCCGGAGCAGCTCCAGGCCCGGTCCATGGACGGGCGCGTGGACGTGTACGCGCTGGGGATGGTGCTCTACGAGCTGCTCACCGGCGTGCGCCCCTTCGAGGCGACGACGGATGTGGGGATGATGCAGGCCATCCTCTTCGAACCCTTCGTGCCCGCGGTGGCCCGGAGGTCGGACCTGCCGGAGGCGCTGCAACGCATCCTGGAGCGGGCCCTCGCGAAGGACCGGGACCAGCGGTATCCGGACTGCCGCGCGTTCCAGGCGGACCTGGAGCGCTTCGTGATGTCTCTGGGGGAGCCGGTGGGCGCGTACGAGATCGCCCAGCTGGTGGTGCGGGTGTCCGAGCACGTCCCCGTGGCGCCCACGCCGCCGCTCCCCGTGAGGCAGCCAGGGCGCGGCCCGGAGACCGCGGTGCTGCAGCCCGCGGGCGAGACTCCGGCGGCGCCCGTGGCGATGGAGGCTCCCCTCGAGCCGAGCCAGTCGCGAGCGCTGACCACCCCCGTGTCACCGCGTGAGGGGCACGGCGGACGCGCCGCGCGAAGGTCCGTGGCTGGAGCGGCCCCGCAGGGCGACCAGGGGCCCGTCGCCGCGCCTTCGGCGCCCTCCGAGGGCTCCACGGCTCCACGGCTTCCGCTGTCGTTGCGGCCGACAGTGCCGATGACGCCGGTGGAGGAGCCGCGGGCTTCGTCGGCGCCGACCGTTCCGATGACGCCCTCGGTGTCCGAGCGCGGGCCGCGCTCCAGTCGCCGGGCCCGGCTCGTCGTGGGCGCGGCGTTGGGCCTGCTGGTGTCGGCGGGGGGCTGGCTGCTCCTGGGGCGGGGCGGGAGCGGCGCTCCGGCGCCAGGTGCGCGCGCCGTGGAGGCGATCGGGGCCGACACTTCGGAGGCTCCCTCCAGGCGCGCCGGGCCGCCGGCGCTCGCGGCCCCGCCAGTCCAGCCCCCAGCCGTGGCCATGGCCGTGGTGGACCAGGTCGACGCGGGGATGCCCCCTGGCGCGCAGGTCTCGGGCGAGGGAGACGGGCCCCCATCCGCGACGGAGGCCTCGCTCATGGCTGGGCGCACGGCCCAGCCCGCCGCGGAGTCCCCGGCCGTGCGGGCCGCCTCGGTGGAGGCGGGGACGCGCGAGCGGGGGAGTCCGGCTCCCGCACGACCGGTGGCGGTCCGCCGGGTCGACCGACCCAGGGGACGGGTGGAGTTCCGGATCCGCCCCTACGCGAGCATCTACCTGGATGGGAAGCCGATGGGGCAGACGCCCTTCGCGGCCATCGAGGTCCCGGAAGGGACCCACTGGGTGCGCGTCGTGAACAAGGACCTGGGCAAGGACCTGAGCCAGCGCTTCGAGGTGAAGGCGGGGCAGGACAACATCTTCAAGCTCAACTTGCTGACGGAATGATCGGGAGGGGGCCCTCCGTGGCCGCGTCACCACCTCCCGAGCCGGTTCGGTCAGAAGGACAGGTGCACCACCGTGCCCTTGTCGCCGACCGCCCAGACGTTCGTGGGGGAAGGCCCGTCGATGGAGTACAGCAGGTTCCCGCTTCCACCGTCGAAGTCCAGGCTCCATGCTCCCTCGCTGTAGCGGTAGATGTCCTTCGATGCGGCCACGTACACCACGCTCTTGGAATGGGCGACCACGGAGGTGAACGTGCCCTTGAACGCCCCGCTGCCAGTGATGTTCGGGAGGGGGCGCCAGACGCCATGGTCGCGGGCCAGGATCTGGCCGGTGCTGGTGGTCGCGAAGGCATGGCCTCCATGCAGCACGTGGACGTCCTGGATGATGCCGGTCACGCCCCCATCCGGGTCGAGGGGCTCTTCCTGCCAGCCGCCCGACGCCGGGACATGGCGGAAGGCCCGCGGGAGGTATGACGTCACCCCGCCATCGAATTCGATGGACAGCGGCACCCCGCCCACGGCGACCATCGAGTCCTCGGTTCCGGCGCCTGAGATGGCGCGCAGCTCGCCGACGACCTGATTGATCCGCACCGGGGCCGCCGGCGGCGCCCAGCGCACGACGCTCCCGTCATCCGATACGGCGTAGATCGTGGGTGACTCGCCGTCCACGCCTTCGAAGCCGGTGAGCCCTCGAAGGTTTCCCGTGACGCCCGGAACCTGGGTGATGGTGCAGCCGGTACCGAGCGTCCTCATCGCCAGGGAGCCCGCGGCGCCCGCCAGGAACAGTCGTCCCGTGTGACTGGCCCACAGGGCCTGCCAGGTGCCAGCACAGCTTGTCTGCGCGGCGATCGTGTTGCCCACCACATGGGCCATCCGGCCCCCGTCCCCCACGACCCACGCACGGTCCTGTCCGTAGCCCGCCACCGCATCCCACCGCGCGGTCCCCGCATCGGGCATCTGCCGCCAGCCCGCGTTGCCTGAGCAGAAGGTGTTGTCCACTTGGCCGTCGCAGTCGTTGTCCAACCGGTCGCACACCTCTGGGAGGCCCAAGGCCACGAAGGGGGAGCTCTCATCGCAGTCGCCGGCGGTGAGGCTCGCGCCCGCGATGGGGGGCGAGCAGGCATTGCCCACGAAGGTCCCGCTCTGTCCGTCGCCATCCTCATCCACGAACCAGGCCGGGCCCCGCTCGTAGCTGACGCACTCCGCGTCGAGCTGATCCGCGCGACAGCTCCGGACGCCAGCGCAAGCGGCGCCCTCGACACACGCCGAGCCCACGCCGAACTCCGAATCCTTCGCACCGTCGCAGTTTTCGTCCTTGCCGTCACAGCGGGTCTCCGCCTGGCCTGGATGGACGGTGGGATCCTGATCGTCGCAGTCCGTGCCGCCCTCGGCCGCGGTGACGTAGCCGTCGTTGTCCTGGTCCGTCGCGGACACCACGACGGTCTCACTGCCCACCGCCCCCGGCCTGACCTGGAGCCGCTGGGTCCAATGGCTCACGACTTGGGTCCCACAAGCGCCTTCGTGGGCGGTGGCGAGCAGCTCCAGCGAATCGCCCTGCCTCGGCGAAAGCAGGACGCGAAGCTGGCGCGGAAGCTCCCGGGTCACCCGGGAGGGGCCGGTCAGCTGGAGGGCCCCCAGCGCTTCGTGGGCGGAGTCCCGAAGCAAAAGGTCGATGCAGCCCGGATTGAAGCCACGGGCCTCGATGGCCACCACCACCGCCCTGTCGCAGGTGGCGTCATCCGCCAGCCGCAGGACGTCCTCGCGCGCGCCCAGGTCGCGCCCCCTGCAAAGCCTTTGGAGCCGGACCGCCTCGTCGCCAGGCACCGTGCAGCCCAGGCCCAGCCACACCCCGGCCGCCATCGCGAGCCATGCCTTCATGGCGTCCCTTCCGAAGCCACGCTGCCCTGCCCGAGCACGTACGTGGTGACCGCGCCGGCCGCCGCCGCGATCGCCGCGCCAAAGAGGATGTTCGCGACCAGGGCCTGGGGACGCGCGTCCTCCAGGCTCCTGTTCGCGTCCTGCGTCAGCTCCGCGTCGCGCGCGGCGCGCACGTTGCTTCGGGACTGGAGCCCGAAGTAGCTCCCCACCCCTCCCGCCACCACGCCCGTGCCCAGCAGCACCAGGGCCACGGAGGGGAGCCGGTGGGAAGGTGACCGCCGCGCGTCCGACTTCAGGTCCACGCCGGGTGCCGTTGCCGGCCTGGAGGACTCCGCCGAGGGCGTGAGCACGGAAGGCGCCGCGGCCACCCGCATGGGCGCGTCCTGGGCGCGGGCCTCCTCCTCCGGAGCGGGGGCTGGCGCGCGCGGGGAGGGCGGGACCGGCTCTCCGGGACGCGAGGTCGCCGACCGCGCCAGGGCAGGGCGGGCGCGCTGGAGTTCGCGCCGGACCGCCTCGAAGTCGCCCACCACCTTCGGCGAGACCTTCACCGGCAGCGTCGCCTCGGGGTCCAGCGACAGCCCCTCCCGGAACGACGCCAGGGCCTTCTCTCTCCGGCCCAGGTCCGCCTGCAGCAGCCCTTCATAGACAGCCGACGCGCTCCGCTCGCCCTCCGAGCGCGCCAGGCGCTTCGCCCGGGTCACCGCCGACAGCGCTTGTTCATACTCCAGAGCGTCGTAGAGCCGGGCGACCTCCGCCATCGCATCCTGGAAGGCGCGGGACGACTCCGGGGCCGCCGAAGTCCTGGGCTCCCCCGCCTGCCCTGCGGCCGGGCCCGCTCCGACGAGGCACAGGCTCAGCACCCCGGCCAGCAGCTGGGAGGAGGGAAGGGCATGAGGAGTTTTCATGGAAGCCCACTTTAGCCGCTCTCTTCCCCCCACTGAACCATTCAGCCCCGCCAGATGACCACTCGCCGCAGGAGAGGGACCGAGCGGCCACGCGCCCGTGGACGCGACGCGACGCCGCCGCTAGGGTGCGCGGCTTCATGGATCGCCCCACCGTGTTGCCCACCGCTCTCGAGGTCCAGGTCAAGGCCCGGCCACTCCCGCGCCACGTGGGCATCATCATGGACGGCAACGGTCGCTGGGCGGAGCTTCGCGGCCAGCCTCGCCTGGAGGGGCACCGCGAGGGCAGCGTGAGCGTCCGGGAGGTCACCCGGGCCGCCCGCCGGGTGGGAGTCCAGGCGCTCACCCTCTACGCCTTCTCCTCCCAGAACTGGGCCCGTCCCCCGGAAGAGGTCGCCGGGCTGATGGAGCTGCTGCGCGAGTACCTGGAGTCCGAGCGCGCCGAGATCCTCGACAACGGCATCCGCCTCAACGCCATTGGCGAGGTGGACAAGCTGCCCCGCTACGTGCGCGAGCCCCTGGAGCGCCTGCGGGCCGACTCCGCCCACAACACCGGGATGGTCCTCACCCTGGCGCTCTCCTACGGCGGCCGCGAGGAGCTGCTGCGCGCGGCGCGCGACCTGGCCGAGGCCGCCGCCCGCGGCGAGCTGGACCCCGCGCGCCTGGAGGCGCATGACCTGGAGTCGCGGCTGTGGACCGCCGGGCTGCCGCCGGTGGACCTCATCGTGCGCACCAGCGGCGAGCTTCGGATCTCCAACTTCCTGCTCTGGCAACTGGCGTACGCCGAGCTGTGCTTCACCGACGCCCTGTGGCCTGACTTCCGCACCGAAGAGTTCCTGCGCTGCCTGTCGCAGTACCAGGGCCGCGAGCGGCGCTTCGGGCTGACGTCCGCCCAGGTCAACCGGGACGACACCCCCCAGCGGGCCAAGGCGTGAACGAGAAGAACAAGAACCTCCTCATCCGGGCCGTCACTGGCGTCACCCTGCTGCCGCTGGTGCTCCTGCTGCTGTTCCTGGGCGGGTGGTACAGCGCCGTGCTCCTGGGCGCCGCCGCGGCCGTCTGCACCGGCGAGTACTACCTCATCACCCAGAAGCGGCTGGGCGCCGCCGCCTGGGTGGGAATGGCCGCCGCCTTCCTCATGCCGCTGCTCCCCCTGCGGGACGCCGCGCGCACCGGCGAGACGGCCTTCTGGGTGACGTCCGTCTTCTTCTTCTTCGCGTGGATCTACAACCTGTTCCGGGGCGCGCTCGCGGAGGCCCCCGTCCGCGCCGCCCACCTCGTCACGGGCTTCCTCTACGGCGCCATCGGCCTCACCGCGCTGTCCGCGCTGCGGCTGCTGCCCGGCGAGGGCCTCGCGTGGGTCATCTGCGCGCTGACCATCACCTGGGCCAACGACACGCTCGCCTACTTCGCGGGGCGCTTCCTCGGGAAGCACAAGCTCTACCCCGCGGTCAGCCCCAACAAGACGTGGGAGGGCTTCTTCGGCGGCATGGTCGGCTCGGTGCTGGGCATGTTCATCGCCAAGGTGGGCTTCTTCCCCATCTTCACCGTGTGGGACTGTGTGCTGCTGGGGATCGCCGGCGGCCTGCTGGGACCCGTGGGCGACCTGTGCGAGTCCATGCTCAAGCGCGCCTACGGGGTGAAGGACTCCGGAAAACTCATCCCCGGACATGGCGGCGTGCTCGACCGCATCGACGCGCTGGTGTTCAACGCGCCGCTGGTGTTCGTCTATGTGCAGTTCGTGAGGCACTTGCTGCCGTAAGTGCCCGATTTCGCGCCTGCCCGCCCGCCGCGCGACCTGCGTTGCGCGTTGTCGGTATCAGGGGGCGCGATTACTCTTCCGGCCATGCTCCAGAACCTCGGGTACTTCATCCTCTTGCTGGGCGTGCTCGTGACGGTGCACGAGCTTGGCCACTTCCTCGTGGCCAAGGCCTGCGGGGTGAAGGTCCTCAAGTTCTCCATCGGGTTCGGGCCGAAGCTCATCGGCTTCACCAAGGGTGAGACGGAGTATCAGGTGGCGCTGCTGCCCCTGGGCGGCTTCGTGAAGATGGCCGGCGACCTGCCCCACGAGGAGCTGTCGCCGGAGGAGGCGTCGCGGGGCTTCCTGGCGCAGCCGCCCTGGAAGCGCGGCCTCATCGTGCTGGCGGGCCCGGCCTTCAACCTGCTGTTCCCCATCCTCGTCTACTTCTTCGTCTTCCTGGGCCCCCAGCAGACGCTGTCCACGCGCGTGGGCATGGTGTCGCCGGACATGGCCGCCGCCGCCGCGGGCATCCGCCCCGGAGACCGCATCCTCTCCGTGGAGGGCGAGCCCGTCCGCACCTTCGACGACATGCGCGACGCGTTCGTCGGCAAGTTCGACCGGCCGGTGCCCATCACCCTGGAGCGCGAGGGCCAGCAGCGCGTGGTGGAGGTGACGCCGGAGAAGAGCTCGGAGACGTCCCCGGTGGACACCGTCGAGCGCGGAATGATTGGCGTGAGCCCCTATCCGCAGCCGCCGGTGGTGGGGGTGCCCGAGGACTCCGCCGCCGCGGCCGCGGGGCTCAAGACCTTCGACCGCGTGCTCGCCGTCAACGGCGTGCACGTCCAGGACGAGGCCGCCCTCTACCGTGAGGTGGCCAAGGTGCCGGAAGGCACCCCCATGGCGCTGACGGTCGCGCGCCTCCAGCCCGTGTCGGTGGGCGCCGTCACCGGCCGGATGCCGGAGGTGGTGAAGGTGTCCCTGCCGCGCCAGTCCGGAGAGGGCGCGGCGGCGCTGGGCGCGGAGGCGGTGGACCTGTACGTGGCGAGCGTGGCCCCCGGCAGCGTGGCGGAAGGCGCGGGCCTCGTTCCGGGCGACCGCATCGTGGCCATCAACGGCATGCCGCTGAAGTCCTTCAACAAGCTGGCGACGGTGCTCAATGGCCTGCAGGCCCAGCCCTTCACGCTCACGTGGCGCGGCGAGAAGGGCGAGCGCACGGAGAAGCTGGCGCAGGCCCCGCTCAAGACGCGCGATGACTACGGTCAGACCAGCGCCCCGCTGGTGTTCGGCGTGCGCCCCTGGGGCTTCAGCACCGCGGACCTGCCGCCGGTGGAGAAGGTGACCATCGACCTGGGCCCCGTGGCGGCGTTCAAGGAAGCCGCGCTCATCGTCCCGAAGATCGTCGGGCAGATGGTCCAGGTGCTGGGCGGGCTGGTGGTGGGCAAGGTGTCGCCCAGCACGATTGGCGGCCCCATCATGATGTACCAGCTGGCCGCGAAGAGCGCCGAGCAGGGCATGGACAGCTTCCTCAACCTGATGGCCATCATCTCCATCAACCTGGGGGTGATGAACCTGCTGCCCATCCCGGTGCTGGACGGCTTCCACCTGCTGTCCGCGGCGTGGGAGGGCATCCGCCGCCGCCCCATCCCCGTGCGCGTGCGCGAGGTGGCGAACATGGTGGGCCTGGCGCTGCTCATCCTGCTGATGCTGCTGGCCGTGACCAACGACGTGACCCGCTAGCGAGGTGGTGATGCGAGGACGGACCGCGCTCGTGCTCCTGGGGATGGGACTGCTCGCTGGCTGCGCGTCGCGCGCGGCGAAGCCCCAGCCGCCGGAGACCTCCCCAGGCGGTGATGACGGCACGAAGGTGACGCGCCGGGAGAAGATGCCGCGCAACTACCTGGGGGAAGGACTCGCGTCCTTCTACGGCCCCGGCCTCCATGGCCGGCCCACCGCCAGCGGGGAGCGGTTCAACCAGAACGCGCTCACCGCCGCGCACCGCACGGAGCGCTTCGGCGCCTGCGTGAAGGTGCTGAACATGGAGAACGGCCGCCACGTGGAGGTGCGCGTCAATGACCGCGGCCCCTTCGTGGATGGCCGCGTCATCGACGTGTCGAAGGCCGCGGCGAAGGCGCTGGGCATGCTGGACACGGGGCTGGCGCGCGTGCGGCTGTACCGGTGCGCCACGCACGTGTCGCAGCTGCCGGTGGATTTCTGGGTGGCTCCGGCCTGAGCCGGGGCCCCTGACGAAGAACTCGAGAAGGGATGTCGCCTGTGTTGCTCGCGCTGGACACCTCCACGCTGACCTTGTCGCTCGCCCTGGTGGAACGCCGGGGGGAGGACGTGCGCGCGGTGGAGCACGTGGTGGTGCCTCCGCCCGAAAAGCAGAGCGAGGCGCTGCCCGGTGTCGTCGGGGAGCTGCTCCAGCGCCACGGCCTGAAGCTCCAGGACCTGGAGGGGCTGGCGGTGGGCCTGGGGCCGGGGTCCTTCACCGGCCTGCGCATCGGGCTGGCCACGGTGAAGGCGCTCGCCTACGCCACGGGCCTCAAGGTGGCCGGCGCGTCGTCGCTGGCGGCGGTGGCGCTGGAGGGTCCCGAGGGCGTGCCGCTGTTCTGCCTGGCGGTGGCGCGCAAGGACGACCTGTACCTGGGGGCCTACCGCCGCGTGGGCCACGCCGTGGAGGCGCTGGCGCCGGAGACCGCGATGTCGCCGGAGGAGGTGGCCCAGCGGATGGCCGCCGAACCTGAAGCGGTGGCGCTGGGGCCGGCCCTCGCGGACTACCGGCAGGCGCTGGAGAAGCACGGCGTCGCGCCGCACCGGCTCCTGTCCGGCCCCGCCTTCCCGTCCGCGGTGGAGGTGGGGCGCCTGGCGCGGCTGCCGGAGGCGTACTCCCAGCAGGCGCTCTTCGCCCTGGAGCCGCACTACGTCCGGGCGTCGGAGCCGGAGCGCAACCCCAAGTTCCCGCCGCTGCCGGGCCCCGCGCCCACCGCGCGGCTCAAGGAAGATTGAAGGGCTGCCCGTCAGGGGCGTGCGCGTCGTGCTCGCGCGCTGGGGGGCGGTGACGTAAAGGAGCCCATCATGAGAGAGAACCTTCGGATTGCCGTCGTGGGCGCCACGGGCGTGGTGGGCCGCGAGGTGCTGGCCGCGCTGTATGCCCGCGACGTGCCCATGGAGCAGGTGCGGGCCTTCGGTTCGGAGCGCTCCAAGGGCCTGGAGGTGGAGTACGGCGAGGACTCGCTGGAGGTGGAGCAGGCCTCCGCGGACGCCTTCCGCGGCATCCACGTGGTCCTGCTGGCCACGCCGGCCGAGGCGTCCCGCACGCTGGCCCCGGCCGCGCAGGCCGCGGGGGCCTGGGTGGTGGACGCGAGCAGCGCCTTCCGGAGCGACGGCAACGTGCCGCTCATCCTGCCGGGCTTCAACCTGGAGGCCCTGGGGCCGGGCTTCAGCTTCAAGGGCCGGGTGGTGAGCCTGCCGGGCATCATCACCAGCGCCACCGTGCACCTGGTGGAGCCCCTGCGCCGCGCGTTCGGCGTGGTGCGCGCGCAGGTGACGGCGCTGATGGGCGCCTCCAGCGCGGGCGTGCGCGGCATCGCGGAGCTGGAGAAGCAGACGGCGGACCTGCTGTCCGGCCGTGAACCAGAGCCGCAGGTCTTCCCGCACCGCGTGGGCTTCAACCTGGTGCCCCAGGTGGGCGGCTTCATGGTGAACAGCCCCTGGACGGAAGAGGAGGGCGGCTGGACGCTGGAGGCCGCGCGCCTGTTCTCCGCCCTGGGGGAGACGCCCGTACTCGCCGGCACCGCGGTGCAGGTGCCCACCTTCCACGGCCACGGCCTCACCGTGAACGTGCAGCTCAAGAAGCCCGGCCCGGTGGAGCAGGTGCGCGCCGCCCTGAAGACGTCCCCGGCGCTCAAGGTCCTGGATGCCCCGGGCGAGCGCATCTACCCCATGCCCATGCTGGTGATGAGCGACCCGGCCGTCCATGTGGGCCGGGTGCGCGCCTTCCCCCAGGCCCCGGAGTGGGTGACGCTCTTCGCGTCGGTGGACAACGCCGGCCGGGCCGCCGCCCACCTGGTGGATGCCGGCCTGAAGCTCGCCGAGCGCCCCGCCTGACAATTTGGCAAAGCCCCCGGGGACGCCTTGCCTGTTTGGCGCGCGAACCCGGGGTTTTCGCTGGGAAACGGGCTGTCTGGACGGGGGTTGTGGGTGGCCCCGCCCTTGCTAGCCTCTTCGTTCATCCATGCGCCTTCTCATTACGGCTCTCCTGCTCGTCGCGTCCACGGCCGTGGCCCAGAGTGGGCCTACCGTGACGTTCACGAGCTCGTCCTCCACCTCGGGCCTGACCATCCTCGTGCCCAAGAGCGATTGCGGCACACAGCGTCGTTTCAGCTTCACGCGCAGCGGGAACATCTGTGGCGGATCGCTCTTCATCTATGTCACCGAGAAGAGCTGCGGTTCGGAGCCCGGCACCACGGACCTCAAGCTGGAGACGCTGTCAAACTCCAGCGCGACGAGCGGCACGTTGATCTTCAGCGTGGCGGATCTGCTCGCCGCGAGGGGAGCCGGGTCGACGTGCGACACGCAGGCGGCGGATATCTCCTTCAACCTGTGCGCGTCCGCGCGCCAGACGAACAGCCTGCTGGAGTGCCAGACGGCCTACACCAGCGTCGGCACGCCGGCCTTCGTGGTGGATTACGACCCTGAACCGCCCGCGACCCCCGTCATCGCCAAGGTCATCGTGCGTGACTCGGCGCTGTCGGTGCAGGTGGATGGGGCGGAGGATGACTCCACCATCGCGGTGGAGGCGGCGATGGTGGCGGCGACGAGCAGCGACGCGGGTACGGGCGACGCGGGCACGGGCGATGCCGGGACGCAGGATGCCGGAACGGATGACGCGGGCACCGCCGACGCGGGTCCGGACGCTGGCGGGCAGGGGTTGGTGGGCGCGCTGGCGGTGGAGGGCACCACGGGGCCGGTGACGCGCGTCACGAAGGCCGCGGGCGAGGGCAACGTCGTGCTCACCGGCCTGGTGAATGGCGTGACGTACCGGATTCAGGCGACCGTCACGGACGCCGCGGGCAACGTGAGTCCTGGCTCCGCCACGGTGGACGCCACGCCGGTGAAGAGCAATGGTCTGTTCGATAAGTACATCGAGGACGGCGGCGAGGAGCGCGGCGGTTGTGCCGCGACCGGTGGAGGCATCGCTGGCGGCGCGGTGCTGGCCGCGCTGAGCCTCTGGCTGTCGTCTCGGAGGAAGGTGTCATGAGCAGCAGGGCAGTGGGCCTGGGAGTCGCGGCGCTTCTCTTGGCGGTTCCAGCGGTGGCGCAGGAGGTGACGACGCCCACGCGCTCACCGCGCACCGGCGCGGTGCTCTTCCGAGGGGGCGGCTACAAGCCACGCATCGACAGCGAGAAGGCCCTCAACGGCGCGACGCCGTACGAGGACACCTTCGGGGATTCGTCGCTGCTGCTCATCGAAGCGGAGCTGCAGCGGTTCTTCTACCAGGGCATCGGCACGGCGGGCCTCGGGCTGTCGGCGGGCTACGCGGAGAAGTACGCCAACGCGCTGCTCGATGACGGCACCCCGGCCGCGGACAAGTCGGCGCTGAAGGTGGTGCCCCTGCAGCTCAACGCCTTCTACAAGTTCGACTACGCGGCCTTCCGCTGGGGCATCCCGCTGGTGCCGTACGGCAAGCTGGGGCTCGTCCTGACTCCGTGGTGGATGACCAAGGGCACGGGCACCGAGATCGTCGATGGCAACAAGGCCAGCGGCGCGAAGTGGGGCTACGCGGCCACCGCCGGCGTGTCGTTCCTCCTGGACGTGCTGGAGCCGCGCTTCGCTCGCGACTTCGACTCCGACCTGGGTGTCAACCACTCGTACCTCTTCGCCGAATACACCTACGCGGAAGTGAACAACTTCGGCGGCAAGGGCCTGAACCTGGGGAGCCGGCGCTGGAGTTTCGGGTTGGCGTTGGATTACTAACGGTACGCCCATGGCGTCCCGTCCCCGCGCGCTCCCATCCCCGCTTCCGCTGTTCCTGCTGATGGCCGCCGTGGGGCTGGGAACCTCCGCCTGCCACGGCGTCCGGCCCGACCTGGGGCCGGAGCGCACGCTGGAGGCGGGCGTCCCCGAGTCCTTCGGCTCCCAGTCCCCGAAGGCGCCCACGGTCACCTGGGACTTCGGGGACGGAACGCCGCCCCAGACGGCCGCGGGCGCGCGCCATGCGTGGGCCACCGCGGGCCGCTACACGGTGCGGGCGCTCGACGGGCAGAAGGAGCTGGCCCGGGTGGTGCTCACCGTGGTGCCGCGTCCGGTGCTCCGCGCGGTGCCGGCGGACGCGCAGACGGTGCTCTGGGTGCCCCGCCTGCGCGGCAACGTGGAAGGGCTGATGGGCTTCTACGAGCGGATGGTGGGCGCCGCGAATGCCCGCCGCACGCTGGAGGACGCGCCGCTGGTGCCGCTCTTGCTGCGCGGCGTGTCCGGCGGCCGCTCGGAGGTGGACCCCGAGGAGGGCTTCGGCTTCTTCCTGCTGCCGGACTTCGACGGCGTGGTGGCGCTGCTGGGCGTGACGGACCCGAAGGCGGCCATCGCGGCGGTGTCGCGCGAGCTGCGGAGCGCGGGCCATCAGGTGCTGCCCCGCGAGGACGGAAGCGCCCGGGTGGATCCGGTGGATGGCGGCCGGTCCATGCTGCTGTTCGCGGACCGAGGCTACGTGTACCTCGCGGTGCCAGATTCGCCGGACGCGCCCGCGCCTGGGGAGACGGTGAAGGCGCTGGCGGCGGTGGAGGAGTCGGCGGACGTGGAGCGCGTGCGCCGCCACGTGGAGGCGCTGTCCGGGCCGGGCATGGCGGAGAACGTGCTCCTGGCGGAGCTGCGCGCCAAGGTGCGCGATGGCAGCGTGTTCCTCTTCTCCTCGCCGCCGGTGCCAGAGGCGGAGAAGGAGGACATGCCGGTGCGCGGCTTCTTCGGCGCGCTGGCGGTGCAGGCGGATCAGGCGGAGCTGGACGGCTTCCTGTCGTCGTCGCGACCGCTGCTGGGCGAGACGCGGGGCCCGGCCTCCGCGCTGCTGGGGCGCGCGGCGGTGGGGCCGGTGGCGGCGGCGCAGTTGTCGGTACCTCCGGAGGAGCTGGCGAGGCTGGTGTTCGGCTCGCCGCGGTCGCCCCGGCGCGAGCGGACGCTGGAGCGCTGGCGCAAGCAGGGGCTGGACGCGGAGCCGCTGCTCAAGGCGCTGCGCGGCGACGTGGCCATGCTCGTCTACTTCGACGCGGCGGCCTTCTTCCAGAGCTTCGTCCGCAACCCGCGCCCCGCGCCCAAGGGCACCGTGGTGATGGAGGCGGGCCTCACCGGTCTCGAGCCCGTGCTCAAGCTCGTCCAGAAGCAGCTTGAGGACAACGCGCTCGTCTTCCAGAAGGAGGCGCAGGGCAACACCACGCGCTTCCGCACGCGGCTGCTGGAGCAGCCGGTGTCGCTCACGCTCACCCCGGAGCGCGCGACGCTGGAGGCGGGCGAGGTGCTCTCCGGCCGCGAGTCGGGGGACGTGGGCCGGACGCTGCGCACGCGCTTCGGCGGGGATGCGTTCGGCCCGGGCCACCTGTCGCTGATGGTGGACATGGGGCAGCTGAAGGCGGACCTCGCGAGCGCGCGTTCGGTGCCGGGCGTGGGGGCGGCGCAGCTGATGGCGAGCCAGGTGTTCGTGACGGCGCTGCTGGAGCGGCTCACGCCGTTCGAATACGGGTTCCTCGACTTCTCTCCCACGGAGGGTGGGGGCCGGCTCCAGGGCCGCGTGGTGCTGCGCGAGCGCTAGGGACGCCAGGAGGCGCACAAGGACATGCCCATCACGGTGCTGTACTTCGCCGCGGCCCGCGAGCGCGCGGGGGTGTCGCGGGAATCCCTGGACGTGCCGCCCGGCGCTCGCGTGGCGGATGTGCTCGCGCTGCTCTCCGCGCTGCACCCCTCGCTGGCGCCGCTGCTGCCGCACCTGCGCGTGGCGGTGGAGCAGCAGTTCGTGGGGCTGGACTCGCCGGTGTCCCCGAACGCGGAGCTGGCGCTGATTCCGCCCGTGGCCGGCGGGGCTCCGGGCCTCTTCGCGGTGGTGGACCGTCCGCTCCAGCTCGCCCAGGTGGTGGACGCGGTGGCGGGGGAGACGGCCGGTGGGCTGGTGACGTTCTCCGGCGCCGTGCGCAACCAGACGCGGGGCCGGCGCGTCCTCCGGCTGGAGTACGAGGCCTACGCTCCCATGGCGGAGGCGAAGCTCGAGGAGATTGGCGAGGAGGTCGCGCGTTCCTGGCCGGGCACGCGGTTGGCCATCGTGCACCGCGTGGGCACGCTCGTGCCGGGGGAGCTGGCCGTGGTCATCGCGGCGGCCTCCGCGCACCGCAAGGAGGCCTTCCGCGGCTGTGAGCACGCCATCGAGCGGCTCAAGCAGGATGTGCCCATCTGGAAGAAGGAGTTCTTCGAGGACGGCGAGGTCTGGGTGGGGCTGGGGCCCTAGCTAGCGCACGCCGAAGCTCGCGGGGACGGTGACGCGCGTGCCGCCGTCCTGCTTCTGCGTCGCCTTCTCCGCCTCTGTCAGCGGACGCAGCGGCTGATCCAAGCCCATCGCCTTGCGCCGGGCCTCTTCCTTGTCATGGGCGGCCTGCAACGCCCGCGCGTTGTTCGCGGCGATGCGCGCCGGGTCCGGCCCCATGGCGAGGAACGCGATGGGCGCGCTCAGGAAGAGGATGGCCACGGTGATGAGCCACGCCACGTCGCGAACGCGGAAGCGGCCCGCGCGCTCCTTCACCACCGAGGGCTGCACGAGCAGCCTCAGCTCGCCCTCCATCAGGCGCAGCGTCATGCCCTCGCGCAGCTCCACCGACGCGCGGCCCGGCGCGCCCGTCAGTTCGTCCGGGGCCACCGGCTGGAAGGCGTCGTCCTTGAGGCGCTTCTCCACGCGGGCGGACGGGGGCACGTGGATGCGCCAGCCCTTCGGCGTGCGCTCGGCGAGCAGGAAGGGCTCCTCTGGCAGCGTGAAGCCGTAGAGGGGCAGGGGGGCCGTCTCGTCGGGCGCGGCGTGGACCTGGCCCAGCTCGGGGCCATAGCTCCAGGCCTCCGCCAGGGAGGTGCCCCAGTACAGCTCGCAGAAGAGTCCGCCGTCCGCCACGGAGGCGGAGGGCGCGGAAGGGGTGGGCATGGTCGGGCGGGAGCATAGGGCCTTCGGGGCCTCGGGGCCCGGCTTCCCACGCCCGGGCGTCCCCCGGCCGACGGGCGGCCGGACGCTCAGGCCCCCGTCAGGTCCTTGAGGAGCGTCTCCAGCGTCTCGAAGTGCAGCGGCTTCACCAGGTGCGCGTCGAAGCCCGCGGCCTTGGAGCGCTGACGGTCGGATTCCTGGCCGTAGCCCGTCACCGCCACCAGCTTCAGGGGGCGCGGCTCCTCCTGCTGGCGCAACAGCCTCGCCAGCTCATAGCCGTCCATCACGGGCAAGCCGATGTCCAGGAGCGCGATTTCAGGGCGGAAGTCCTTCGCCGCCTCCAGGCCGCTGGGGCCGTCGTAGGCCACGTGCGTCGCGCACCCCAGGAACTCGAGCGATTCGGAGAGCACGTCCGCCGCGTCCCGGTTGTCATCCACGATGAGCACGCGCGCGCTCACCTGGGCGGGCGCGGGCGTCATCCGGGCCCCGGGCTGGAGCGTGGGCAGCGCGGCAGGGGCTTCCGCCTCCAGCGCGGGCAGCCGCACGGTGAAGGTGCTGCCGCGCCCCCGGCCCGCGCTCTGGGCGCTGATGGTTCCCCCGTGCAGCGTCACCAGGCTGCGCGCGATGGCGAGCCCCAACCCCAGCCCGCCCTGGGAGCGGTCCAGCGCCTGGTGCTCCTGGACGAAGAGGTCGAACACGCGCGGCAGCATCTCCGGCGCGATGCCCACGCCGGTGTCGCGCACGCTGACGACCAGCTCCTGGCCCTCGCGCGTGCCCGTCACGGCCAGGAAGCCGCCCGGCTCGGTGTACTTGGCGGCGTTGGTGAGCAGGTTGGCGAACACCTGCGCGAGCCGCGTGGGGTCCGCGTCCAGGTCGGTGCCGTGCTCGGGGAGGTCCACCTCCAGCGTGTGCTGGCGCTGCTCGATGAGGGGGCTCGTCTGCTCGATGGCCTTGGCCACCACGTCGGTGAGCGAGGTGCGCTCGCGCTTGAGGGTGACCTTGCCCCGGGTGACGCGGCTGACGTCCAGCAGGTCGTCCACCATGCGCACCAGGTGCGTCACCTGCCGCTCGATGAGGGTGCGCTCGCGCTCCGCGGCGGTGTCGCCCCGCAGGCGCA
Source organism: Corallococcus silvisoli (assembly GCF_009909145.1). Classification (NCBI taxonomy): domain Bacteria; kingdom Pseudomonadati; phylum Myxococcota; class Myxococcia; order Myxococcales; family Myxococcaceae; genus Corallococcus; species Corallococcus silvisoli. Next base: position 79,472 of record NZ_JAAAPJ010000002.1, on the reverse strand, counting down.
TGAGCTGGAGCGCGGTGAGGATGGGGGCCAGGGGGTTGCGCAGCTCGTGGCCGAGCATCGCCAGGAACTCGTCCTTGGCGCGGTTGGCGGACTCCGCCTCGCGCCGCGCGGTGGCCAGCTCCGTCACGTCGAAGACCACCACGATGATGGCCTCCACCTGCCCCTGGGGGTCGCTCATGGGCTGGTAGACGAAGTCGAAGAAGATCTCCTGCGACGCCAGCTCCGGCGAGTGGCTGAAGACGACGCGCAGGGAGCGCCCGATGTAGGGCTCGTTCGTGCGGTAGACGGTGTCCAGCAACTCGTAGATGCCCTGGTGGGCCAGGTCCGGCAGGGCGTCCCGGATGCCCTTGCCCATCACGTCGCGGTTCGCGATGAGCCTCAGGTAGTTCTGGTTGGCGAACTCGTAGACGTGCTCCGGGCCGCGCAGGATGGCGATGCCCACGGGCGCGTGCTGGAAGATGCGCGCCAGCCGCTCGCCGTGCGCGGCCTCCAGCTTGCGCAGCCGGGAGCGGGTGAACTGCGCGGTGACCCGCGACAGCAGCTCGCGGGTGGAGAAGGGCTTCACCAGGTAGTCATCCGCGCCCGCGGACAGTCCCTCCTCCTGGGCCTCCTCTCCCGCGCGGGCGGACAGGAGGATGACGGGCACCGTGCGGGTGCGCTCGTCGGCGCGCAGCGCCTGGAGCAGCCCGAAGCCGTCCAGGCGCGGCATCATCACGTCGGACAGGATGAGGTCCGGCGGACGGGCGAGCGCGGCCTCCAGCGCGGCCTCGCCGTCCCCGACCGCCTCCACCGTCCAGTGGGCGCCCAGCAGCCGGCTCACGTACTCGCGCATGTCCGCGTTGTCGTCCGCGAGCAGCACGCGCCCGCGCTCCTCCAGCGCGCGCGCGGAAGCGCCGCCGTCCGCCGGCGGTCCGGTGTCCTCGTCGGGCACGGGGGGCGTCCCCACGAGCCACCCCAGGGCGTCGCGCACGTAGGGGTCCGTGCCCGCCGAGAGCGGACGGTGGCCGCGCGCGGACGTCACCTGCTCCGAGGGCAGATGCGCGAAGCCGGTGGGGATGCGAACGGTGAAGGTGGTGCCCTGGTCCAGCTCGCTCTGGACGGTGAGGGTGCCCCCGTGCAGGCGCACCAGCTCATGCACCAGCGCCAGTCCGATGCCGGAGCCTTCGTGGGAGCGCGCGCGGGCGCCGTGGACGCGATGGAAGCGCTCGAAGAGCCGGGGCAGTTCGTGCGCGGGGATGCCCGTGCCGGTGTCGGTGACGCACAGCTCGATGTGCCCGTCCCGCCACGCCTGCGCCACGCGGATGGTGCCCGTGAACGTGAACTTCAGCGCGTTGGACACCAGGTTGAGGACGATCTTCTCCCACATCTCGTGGTCCACCCAGGCCGGCTCCGGCAGGGGCGGACAGTCCACGTCGAGCACCAGGCCCGCGCGCTCGATGGCGGAGCGGAAGGCGCTGGCGAGCCCGGCGGTGAGGGACGCGAGGTCGGTGGGTTCGTAGGCGGCCCGCACGCGTCCGGCCTCGATGCGCGCGAAGTCCAGCAGCGTGTTGACCAGCTTGCGCAGGCGCACGGCGTTGCGGTGCACCGTCTCCAGCGACTCGCCCTGGAGCGTCCGCTGGGGGCTGGAGAGGGCGTCCTCGGTGGGCCCCAACAAGAGCGTGAGCGGCGTGCGCAGCTCGTGGCTGATGTTGCTGAAGAACGCCGTCTTCGCGCGGTCCAGCGCGGCGAGCGCTTCCGCGCGCTGGCGCTCCTCCTCGTAGGCGCGGGCGTTGGCGACCACGGCGGCGACCTGCTCGGCGGTGAGCTGGAAGAAGGCGTGGTAGTTCGCGTCGAGCAGGCGCCGGGGGCTGACGCCGCCCACGAGGAAGCCGGAGGGCTGGGATTGGCCGGGCCGCGTCAGGGCCCGCACCACGGCGAGCGCTGGCGGGCTGTTCCAGCGGCCCCCAGGCAGGCCTCCGATGCGCTGGGCCAGCCCCTCCACGACGACGGCCTCGCGTGAGCGGGCGGCCTGGGCGAAGGGCCAGTCGGCGGCGGACTCGGCGGAGAGGGATTGCTGGACGGGCAGTGCCTCCAGCACGGCGTCGGGCAGCAGGCTGCTGCCCGCGCGGCGCGCGGTGTCTCCGTTCGCGTCCAGCAGGTAGAGCAGGGTGAAGGGCAGGTCCAGGTCGTTGTCCGCGAACACCTCCAGGCAGGTGCGGCACGCCTGGTCGGGGGACTTCGCGTCGGCGGAGCGGGCCGCCAGGTCGCGCAGCATGCGCAGCTGCCGGTCGTGCTGCACCTCCTCCGTGGTTTCGCGCACGGTGACAAGCACGCCGCCGACGCCGCCCTGTTCGTTGGGGATGGGGCTGTACGAGAACGTGTGGAACGTCTCTTCGGTGAAGCCCCGGCTGTTGATGAAGAGCGCCAGGTTCTCGCTCCACGTCGCGGGGCCTCCCTCCAGCACGCCTCGCGCCATGGGGCCGACGACGTCCCAGATCTCCCGCCACATCGCTTCGCCGGGGGCGCCCAGCGAGCCGGGGTGCTTGTTGCCGAGCACCGGGCGGTAGGCGTCGTTGTAGACCTGGATCATCTCAGGGCCCCACCACATGAGCATGGGGAACCGGTTGTTGAGCACGACGCCGACCATCGTCTTCAAGCTGACGGGCCAGTCGCGCGAGGGACCCAGCGGCGTCCGGGACCAGTCCAGCGAGCGCACCAGCGCGCCCATCTCACCGCCGCCCGCGAAGTGGTGCTCCTCGGAGGGGGGGCGGGATGGGGGCAAGGGCAGGGGCATGCGGTTCTCTTGGCGGCGCGAGGTGAGGGGGACTGCCTCGGCTTCTGCTTCTATTGGTGCACGTGGGCGCTCGCAATCAACGGCGTTGATCGCATCCGTGAGCCAGCAGCCATTGGCAAGGGCGGCTGCTCCCTGGTTGGTGAGGAGCGGAGCGGCCGGACCCGTGGGTCAGGGCGGGGCTGGCGTCGCGACAGGCGCCGCTTCCCGAACGGGGCTCGCGGCCCCCGCGTCCTGGCCCGGAGGACTTGAGGCGAGCCCGGGCTTTCCCGCGCTGGGGCTCGGAGAACCGGAAGCGACGCCGGGCGCTCCCCCGTCCGGGAGGGGGAGGGTGGCGACTCCAGGCCTGCCCGAGTCCTGGCCCGGAGGACCCGAGGCCACGCCGAGCGGACCGGCGACTGGCACCGCGGAACCCGAGGCCACGCTGTTCGACCCCGGGCCTTGTGCTGGAGGACCCGAGGCCACGCCGAGCGCCCCCGCGTCCTGTGCCGGAGGCCCCGAGGCCACGCTGTTCGACCCGGTGCCCTGTGCGGGTGAAGCCGAGGCCACGCCGAGCGCCCCCGCGTCCTGGAGAGCACTCGTCGCGACTCCAGCGGGCCCTGCGTCCTGAGGCGGCACCACCGCGACCCTGGGCGCGCCCGCGTCCTGAACCGGCGGCGCTACCGCGGCGCTGGCGGGCGTGCCCGCGTCCTGGACAAGGATCCCGGTGCCCGCGGCAGGCGGCGTCACGGCGAGCCCAGGTGTGCCCGCGTCCTGCCCCGGTGGCGCCAGGGCCACCGCGGTCGCTCCCACCGGCTTCGGCGGCACGGGGCTCGTCCCCGCGTCCGACCCCGTGAGCACAGGGGCGGAGACAGACGCCGCCACGCCGCCCGTCCCGGTGCGCGGAGCCTCCGGCGCCGGCGACGGCAGCGCGCGACGGATCTCCGCGCCCGCCGTGGCCACGATGCCAATCGACAGGAAGAGGAACCCCGCCGTCTGCGCGACCGTCTCCACGCGCGGAGGGATGCGCCGGCCGCTCACCGCCTCGATGGCGAGCAGCAGCACCCGGCCCCCGTCCAGCCCTGGCACCGGCACCAGCGTCAGCATCGCGAGCGCCACGGAGGCCGCGACCAGCGCGCGCACCAGCGCATCCAGGCCGGACGAAGTGGCCGACGCGACGTCGGACGACTCCTGGCGCATCAGCGCCCCCGGTCCAGCCCGGCCCACGAGCTCCGGTCCACGCACCATCGTCACCAACGTGGACATCGCCTCGGACGCCACGCGCCCGGTGTGCACGAGGGACTGGGTGAACGCCTCGGCCGGCGCGTGCGTGCGGAACACGTACTGCTGGCTCACGCCAATGCGCCCCGCGCCGCGCTCATCCGCCCGGGGCTTCACCGTCACCGTGCGCGGCTCGCCGTGCCGCTCCACGGACAACTCCAACTGCCGGCCCACGCCGTCCGCCACCCGCGACACGAAGTCCGACCAGCTCGCCAGCGGCTTGCCGTCCACGCGCACCAGCCGGTCTCCCGGCAACAGCTGTGCCCGCGCCGCTTCCGACCCCGGCAGCACCGTGCCCACCGTCAGCGGCACCACCACGTGCGTCCCCGACGAATACAGGGCGAACAGCAGCCCCAGCGCCACCGCGTAGTTCGCCACCGGCCCCGCCAGGATGATGGCCATCCGCTTGAGCGGTCCCAGCGTGCCGAACCCCGTCGTGTCCTCGTCCGCGGAGCGGTGCGGGTTCATCCCCTGCAGGTTCGCGGACGCGCCCAGCGGCACCGCGCCCAGCACGAACTGCGTCCCGCCCAGCCGGAACGACAGGAGCGGCGGCCCGAAGCCCACGGTGAAGCGCGGCACCCGCACGCCCAGCAGGCGCGCGGCCACCAGGTGCCCCAGCTCATGCACGATGAGCAGCGCCCCGAGCGCCAGGAGGACGAACAGGTAGTGCATTCAGCGAGGCCCCGGGCGACTACAGCTTGCGGCGCTTCCCGGTGCGCTTGTAGGTCAGGTAGTCGGACAGGATGGTGCCGTGGTCGAAGCACAGGTCCTTGGGCAGCGCGTCCACGGTGAACGTCCGCGCCTCCGCCGCGTCGTCCGCGCCCACCGGCTCGCCCGTCGCCTTCGCGATGAACACCGTCGAAATCGTGTGCAGCCGCGGGTCGCGCTTCGGATCCGAATAGCTGAAGAACTGCTCCTCCAGCGTCACGTCCAGGCCTGTCTCCTCCTTCGCCTCGCGGACGGCCGCATGGTCCAAGGGCTCGCCCTCGTCCACGAAGCCGCCTGGCAGCGCCCAGCCCATGGGCGGATTGGCGCGGCGGATGAGGACGATGCGCTCGCCGGGCAACTCGATGATGCAGTCCACGGTGGGTTTGGGGTTGCGGTATTCAGGCATGGCGTCGCACTCTACCCCCGCCCCTTCGCGAGCGCCCGCTCCGGATGCCGCCCGTGGGCGATGGTGCGTGCCGTGTCTACCCTCCAACGCCTCTGTGTCGCGGTCCTCGCTGCGTCCGCGCTCCTGACGGGCTGCCTGCCGTACAGCCAGAACGAGGGCGAGTACGAACTCATCCCCACGGAGACGCTGCGCGACGACTGCGGGCTCCTGGCGCGCATCCGGGGCGAGCTCCAGCTGAACCTTCAAATCTCCGGCCGCGTGGTGCGCGCCGACTTCGGCGTGGAGAACATGCAGCTGCTGGGCTTCTTTCTCGAGGAGGGCCAGGCGTTCACCGCCGACGGCAGCGTGGCCAATGTCAGCACCACGACGGAGGACAAGGAGTGCCTGCTCGACCAGGTCCGGGTGCACCTGGACGCCACCACCGTCTGCTCGACGCAGTTCAGTGGTCAACTGCGGCTCACCTACGACGCCAACAACGACACGAACTGCACCTGCGAGCTGTGGCTCCGCTTCGACGGCGTTCAGGACGGCACCCGCTGTGGAGGGAATCCTTGAGATAGCGCCAAGGGGTTCCTAGAACAGGAGGGCGGTTCCCACGCGCAGCTGGAGGGACGTCCATGGCAGACACGCAGGAAATCGTCTCGGTCCTGACCGAATCCCGCGTCTTCCCCCCGCCCGAGGACTTCTCCCGGCGGGCCCACATCCGCGGCATGCAGGACTATCAGCGGCTGTGGGACGAGGCCGCGAAGGATCCGGAGAAGTACTGGGGCGACCGCGCCCGCGAGGAGCTCTTCTGGAAGCAGCCCTTCCAGACGGTGCTGGACTGGAAGCCGCCCCACGCGCGCTGGTTCGTGGAGGGCAAGACCAACCTCGCCTACAACTGCCTGGACCGGCACCTGCCGAAGCTCCACGACAAGCCCGCCATCCTCTTCGAGGGCGAGCCCGGCGACCGCAGGACGGTCACCTACGGCGAGCTGTCCCAGCAGGTGAACCGGCTGGCCAATGGCCTCAAGTCCCTGGGCGTGAAGAAGGGCGACCGCGTGGGCATCTACATGCCCATGGTGCCGGAGGCGGCCGTCGCGATGCTCGCGTGCGCGCGGGTGGGCGCGGTGCACTCGGTGGTGTTCGGCGGCTTCTCCGCCGAAGCGCTCCAGGACCGCATGAAGGACGCGGGCGCGAAGGTGCTGCTCACCGCGGACGGCGGCTGGCGCAAGGGCGCGGTGGTGCCGCTGATGAAGAACGTGGAGGCCGCGCTCCCGCAGGCCCCCAGCATCGAGAAGGTCGTCGTGCTCACGCGCACCGGCGACGGGAAGCTGCCGCAAGGGCCGAAGTTCGTGGCGTGGGACGCGCTGCTGAAGGCCCAGTCCGACGTCTGCGAGCCCGAGTGGGTGGAGAGCGAACACCCGCTGTTCATCCTCTACACCTCCGGCTCCACCGGGAAGCCCAAGGGCGTGCTGCACACCACGGGCGGCTACGCGATGAACGCGTCGCTCACCACGCGCTGGGTGTTCGACCTGCGCGACGACGACATCTACTGGTGCACCGCGGACGTGGGCTGGGTGACGGGCCACACGTACGTCGTCTACGGCCCGCTGATGAACGGCGTCACCACGGTCATCTACGAAGGCGCGCCCACGCAGCCGGGGCCGGACCGCTTCTGGGACATCATCGAGCGCTACAAGGCCACCATCCTCTACACCGCGCCCACCGCCATCCGCGCCTTCATGCGCCTGGGCGACGCTCCGGTGAAGCAGCACGACCTGTCCTCGCTGCGCCTGCTGGGCAGCGTGGGGGAGCCCATCAACCCCGAGGCCTGGATGTGGTACCGCGACGTCATCGGAGGGGGACGCTGCCCCGTCGTGGACACGTGGTGGCAGACGGAGACCGGCGGCATCATGGTCTCCCCGCTGCCCGGCGCCACGCCCACCAAGCCCGGCTCCGCCACCTTCCCGCTGCCCGGCATCCACGCGGAGATATTGGACCGCGAGGGCAAGCGCGTGCCGAAGGGGCAGGGGGGCCTGCTCTTCGTGACCAAGCCCTGGCCGTCCATGCTGCGCACCGTGTACGGAGACCCGGAGCGGTACGTGAACACGTACTTCAGCGAGCTGCCCGGCATGTACTTCACCGGCGACGGCGCCCGCACGGACGCGGACGGCTACGTGTGGCTGATGGGCCGCGTGGACGACGTGGTGAACGTCGCGGGCCACCGCCTGGGCACCGCGGAGGTGGAGAGCGCGCTCGTCGCGCACCCCAAGGTGTCCGAGGCCGCGGTGGTGGGGCGCCCGGACGACCTGAAGGGCACGGCGCTCGTGGCCTTCGTGACGCTCAAGCAGGGCCACGCGCCCTCGGAGGCGCTCAAGAAGGAGCTGGCCACGCACGTGGGCAAGGAGATTGGCGCCATCGCCCGGCCGGATGAGATCCGCTTCGCCGAAGGGCTGCCCAAGACGCGCTCCGGGAAGATCATGCGCCGGCTCTTGCGCGACGTGGCCGCGGGCAGGCCGTCGTCACAGGACACCACCACGCTGGAGGACCTCAACGTGTTGGCCGCGCTGCGCCAGGGCGACGAGTAGCGCCCGGCCAGCGGAGCGGCTGCCCTACGCGTCCTTGCGGGGGCGGCCGTGCTTGTCCCGCACGTTTTCCCGGTCCGCCTTGCTCCACCAGATGCGCGAGCTCCACAGGGCGGGGCCCAGGACGACCGTGAGGACGAAGAACACCACCAGGCCCACCACGATCTCCGTCACGGCTTCCTCCAAAGGGAGTCCTGGGGCCAGGGGCGGCCCAGGGACTGTGAACGGCAACCCTATCGTCCCCGGGGCGGCGGTGCCATGCGTCGCGAGGGCCGGGAAGTAGCGCGGCGCTCGGCGGCCATTGGCTTCACGCATGGAGCCCGGGCGCCAGACGGTCGGGCAACCTGCCCGGGCGGGCAGGGGCCGAAGGTCCTGCTAGATTGCGCCGCCATGACCCGATTCCCCTCGACCCTCTTCGCCGCGCTGCCGCTCACGGCGGTGCTCGTCGCCCCCGTCGCGGATGCATGCACCAGCATGCTGGTGACGAAGGGCGCCACGTCGGACGGCTCCACGTTCATCACCTACGCGGCGGACGCGCACGAGCTGTACGGCGAGCTGTACTACACGCCCGCGCGCCGCCACGCGGCCGGCGCCATGCGCGACGTCGTGGAGTGGGACACCGGCAAGTTCCTGGGGCGCATCCAGGAGCTGCCCGCCACCTATTCGGTGGTGGGCAACATGAACGAGCACCAGCTCTCCATCAGCGAGTCCACCTTCACGGGCCGCAAGGAGCTGGAGGGGCCCGCGGGCCTCATCGACTACGGCTCGCTCATCTACATCGCGCTGGAGCGCGCGAAGACGGCGCGCGAGGCCATCCAGGTGATGACCGGGCTGGTCGCGGAGTACGGCTACGCCTCCACGGGCGAGACGTTCTCCATCGCCGACCCGAAGGAGGCGTGGATCCTGGAGCTGATTGGCAAGGGCGAGGGCCAGAAGGGCGCGGTGTGGGTGGCCCGCAAGCTGCCGGACGGCTTCATCTCCGCGCACGCCAACCAGTCGCGCATCCGCCAGTTCCCGCTCAATGACCCCGCCACGACGCTGTACTCGCCGGACGTCATCTCCTTCGCGCGCGCGAAGGGCTGGTACACCGGCGCGGACAAGGACTTCAGCTTCGCGGACACGTACCACCCGCTGGACTTCGGGGGGCAGCGCTTCAGCGAGGCGCGCGTGTGGAGCATCTTCCGCCGCGCGGCCCCGTCGCTGAAGCTGGGCATCGAGTTCGCGGACGGCGCGGACCCCAGCAAGCGGCTGCCCCTGTGGGTGAAGCCGGACAAGAAGGTGTCCGTGCAGGACGCGATGGCCCTCATGCGCGACCACTTCGAAGGCACGCCGCTGGACATGTCCAAGGACGTGGGCGCGGGCCCCTACGCGGTGCCCTACCGCTGGCGGCCGATGACCTGGGATGTGGACGGCAAGAGCTACGTGCACGAGCGCGCCATCTCCACGCAGCAGACGGGCTTCTCGTTCGTCGCGCAGATGCGCTCGTCGCTGCCGGACGCCATCGGCGGGGTGCTCTGGTTCGGCGTGGATGACACCTTCACCACCGTCTACACGCCCATGTACGCGGGCATCCGGCAGGCGCCGAAGAACTTCGCCCAGGGCGTGGCCAGCCGGGGTGACTTCTCCTGGGACTCGTCCTTCTGGGTCTTCAACTGGGTGTCGAACCAGGCCTACGGGCGCTGGAGCGACATGATCGTGGACGTGCAGAAGGCGCAGGGGGAGCTGGAGGGCCAGTTCCTGGCGGACCAGGCCAACGTGGAGAGCATCGCGCAGGTGCTCTACAAGCGCACGCCGGAGCAGGCCCGCCAGTACCTCACCGAGTACTCCCTGCAGCAGGGCGACAAGGTGCACTCGCGCTGGCGCAAGCTGGGCGAGCAGCTGCTGGTGAAGTACATCGACGGCAACGTGCGTGACGCCACGGGCAAGGTCGGCCACCCCCGCTACCCGGACGCGTGGTACCGCCGCATCGCGGCCGACAACGGCAAGATGCTGGAGTCGCACGAGAAGCCCGAGCCGAAGCCCCAGGCCGAGCCCGTGGCGGCTCCCGCCCCCGCCCCCGCCCCCGCGGCGCCGGTTCAGCCCGCGGCCCCGGCCCAGCCGAAGCCGACCGTCGCTCCGGCGCCCTGAGCCGTCCTCGGCGGGGCCCGTGCACCGGAAGCGCGTCGCCGCGCGGGCCCCCGTCCGCGTGTCTGGAACATGGCGTGGCCTCCCGCGCGCCCTGGCGCCGTGACTCCCGGTATTGGAGCCGGGGCCGGGCGGGGTGCTTGCAGGGCGCCTTCGGTGCGGTGGCCCTGGCACGCGGCGCGGCGGTTCTCGCGTGTGTCGGTGGATGGCTTGTGGCAGTCAGGGCCCAGGGCAATCCCCCGTGCCCCTTCCCGAAGGACGGTTCCTTGAGTGACGCCCCCACAGTGACGGCCCTGCCGTTCCGGGATGACGAACTGGCGGACCTGCTCGTTCGGACGAGCCGCACGTTCGCGCTCGCCATCCCGCTGCTCGACGAGCCCCTGCGCCGCGAGGTGGGCCTGGGCTACCTGCTCCTGCGCGTCGCCGACACGCTGGAGGACGCGGCCCCCTGGACGCGCGAGGCGCGGCGCGAGGCGCTGGCCGGCTTCGAGTCCCTGCTCCAGGAAGCCCCGGAGGCCGACGCCGGGGCGATGTCGCGGGAGTGGCTGTCCCGCCGCCCCAGCGAGAACGCGGGCTACCTGGATCTCCTCGGGCGCACCCCTTCGTTGCTGGCGAGCCTGGATGCGCTGCGCCCGGAGGCCGGCGCCATCCTGCGCCACTTCGTGCTGAAGACGGTGCAGGGCATGCGCAAGGTGCTCGCGGGCGCCACCGCCGGCGGGCAGTTGACGCTCGATTCACTCCAGTCCCTGCGTGACTATTGCTACATCGTGGCGGGACTGGTCGGCGAGCTGCTCACGGAGCTGTTCGTCCTGGATCCGCGCCTCGCGCCGTTCTCGCCTCACCTGCGGTCGCTGGCCCCGCTGTTCGGCGAGGGCTTGCAGCTGGTCAACATCCTCAAGGACGCGCGGCAGGACCGCCAGGAGGGCCGCTTGTGGCTGCCGGAGCGCGTGCGGCTCCAGGACGTGGAGCGGCTGGCGGGCGAGGACCTGGTCGCGGCCGCACGCTACGTGCGGGCCCTGCACCTGGCGGGGGCGCCCCGGGACGTGCTCGCCTTCACCACGCTGCCCCTGCTGCTGGCCCAGGCCACGCTGGAGCTGCTGGTGCGCGACGGCGCTGGCGCCAAGGTGTCGCGCGCGGTGGTCACCGCCCAGATGAACATGCTCCACGCCGCGCTGGAGCGGGGCATGCTCCCCGCGTCCGTGGAGGCGCTCGCCGGCCCCCCGCCCGGCGGCCCCTGAAAAGTGTTGCCCACGACGCAACTCGGGCGCGCTGGCGCCGGATAATTCCGATGCTGGTGTTCCCCCTCGGGAGTCGTGCCCCTCATGAACTGCGCCCGCTCTGCTCCGGCGGTCATCGTGTACTTCCCCGCGCGTTCAGGCGCGACGCCGCTGCGGGTTCAGCGCCGCGCGGTCCGGGGAGAGGTGAGGGGGCTGCCCTTCGCCGCCACGCGTCAGCGCGGGCTGTGGACGTTCCAGACGCCCTCGGGGCCGGAGCGGTGGTTGCCGGGCCGGGTCCGGGGGCAGGAGCGGATGCATGCGTTCCTGGTGGAGGTGCTGGGGTTCGGCGCGCTCATCCAGGGCTATGACATGGCGGCGGACACGCGCAGCGACTCGATTCCCGGGCACCCGGACTTCGCCAAGAACTTCGACCTGTTCCTCCACCACTACGCGGGCGCGCTGCTCAAGCACATGGCGCCGGAAGCGGCGTTCGGCCGGGCGTTGGGGCAGGTGGTGATGCTCAACGGCCAGCAGTGGGCCGGGCTGGGCTTCACGCTGACGGACGCGGGCCAGCGGTTGGTGGATGCGTGGCTCGCGGAGCAGGGCGTGGTGCTGGGCCCTCCGGCCTGAGGTCCGGCGGCGTCCGGCTCAGGCCGCGCGCTTGAGGGCGGTGCTCCTCGAAGCGGCCGGGGCGGCCATGGGCGCGGCGGATGGCGTCGCACCCGTCCGCGTTGTTCCGGGCGGCGCGAAGCCATGGCGGGGCAGGGGGCATGGTGGGGCGGGCATGGGAGCCTGTCCGGCCGCCTGCTTCCGGAGGGGCCCCTGGGAGACCCTGGGCGGACGGCGGGAGTCCGGATATGGGTAGGGCGATGACTGCCCTGGCCTACCCCATGCCGCTGTGTGTCGCGCCGATGATGGACTGGACGGACCGGCACTGCCGGTACTTCTTCCGCCAGATTTCGCGGCGCACGCTGCTCTACACGGAGATGGTGACCACGGGCGCGGTGTTGCACGGCAAGCGCGACCGCCTGCTGGGCTTCACGCCGGACGAGCACCCGGTGGCCCTCCAGTTGGGGGGCTCGGAGCCCGCGGACCTGGCGGCCTCGGCGCGCATTGGCGAGGAGTGGGGCTACGACGAGATCAACCTCAATGTCGGCTGCCCCAGCGACCGCGTGCAGTCCGGCCGGTTTGGTGCGTGCCTGATGGCGGAGCCGGACCTGGTGGCCCGGGGCGTGGCCGCCATGCGCGAGGCCGTGCGCATCCCGGTGACGGTGAAGTCGCGCATCGCCATCGACGACATGGAGGAGTGGCCGACGCTGGAGGACTTCGTGCGGCGCGTCTCCGCGGCCGGTTGCACGCGCTTCATCGTGCACGCGCGCAAGGCGTGGTTGCAGGGCCTGAGCCCCAAGGAGAACCGGGACGTGCCGCCGCTGCGCTACGAGCTGGTGCACCGGCTGAAGGCGGAGTACCCGCACCTGGACATCACGCTCAACGGCGGCGTGAAGACGCTGGACGCGGCGGCCGAGCACCTGGGCCGCGTGGACGGCGTGATGATGGGGCGCGCGCCCTACGAGTCGCCGTACCTGCTGGCGGACGCCGACCGGCGCTTCTTCGGGAGCACGCAGGTCCCCCTCACGCGACACGAGGTGGTGGACGCGATGATGCCGTACATCGAAACGCAGCGGAGCCAGGGCGCCCCGCTGGGGGCCATCACCCGGCACATGCTGGGCCTCTTCCAGGGGCTGCAGGGCGCGCGCGCCTGGCGCCGCCACCTGAGCGAGAACGCCCACAAGGACGGCGCGGGGCCCGAGGTGGTGCTCGCCGCCGCCGCGAAGGTGCCGCGCGAAGCCTCCCTCCAGGCCGTGGCCTGACGCGGGAGGGGGCGCATGGCGGTGCCGGAGTTCCAGAGGGTGGTGGCTCGGAGGCTCGTGTTGAGGCGGCTGCGCGCGGAGGACCTGGGCGCGCTGGTGGCCTACCGGAACGACCCCGAGGTGGCGCGGTACCAGAGCTGGACGGACTACGACGCGAGCCGGGGACGCCAGCTCATCGAAGACATGCGCGGCCGGCAGCCCGGCGAGCCCGGCTGGTTCCAGTTCGCCATCGCGTCGAGGGACACCGACGTCCTCATGGGGGACTGCGCGCTGCGGGTGGACGCGGATGATCCACGGCTGGGAGAGATTGGCTTCACCCTGTCTCGCGAGCACCAGGGCCAGGGCCTGGGGACCGAGGCCGTGCGAACCCTGCTGGAGTATGTCTTTGGAACCCTGTCCCTGCACCGCGTCTTCGCCGTGACGGACGCGAAGAACACCGCCGCGGCCACCGTGCTGGAGCGCGTGGGCATGCGGCGGGAGGGGCACTTCATCGAGAACATCTTCTTCAAGGGCGCCTGGGGCGATGAGTTCCAGTACGCGCTGCTCGGTCGGGAGTGGGCCTCCACGCCGCGCTGATGCCTCGGCTTCTGGACCCCCTGTCGAACTGGAGGGTCTGACGCCGTGAGCCCTTGGAGGCCCGACCGCGTCCGTGCTGCCGCGGCATGCGCGCACGATTGTGAGTCCAGTCGGCCAGAATGGGATGGCCTGTTTTATGGATGCGATGTCTGGTTTCTGGGGGCGGCTGTCGCACCACCGGCCTGTAATACCTGTCATCGTGAAACCCCATGGGTCATTGACCGGTCTCTCCCGGGTCGCGAGAGTGAGCGCAGGGGTGAGCCCATGCGCGTCGTCTTCATCAATCACCATCTGTTCCAGGACGGCGACACCTACGGGCTCATCTACGCCCTGGTGTTGAACCGGGCGCTCGCGGTGGACGCCCTGCGGATCGGCCTCTTCTGGATCAACGACGACCTGTATCAACCCGGCGTGCTGGGCGCCTCACAGGAGGTCCAGGACTACACCCGGAAGGTCCAGACGCGGCTGGGCTACTTCGAGTCCTTCGGGCAGCTGGGCCCCCAGCTCGTGCTCGCGCGCTGCCGCTTCCGCGACAACGTCGACGTCGTTGAATACGAGGGCGGTGACAACGAGCTGATCATCACCGCCAACCGGGAGATGTTCAAAAGCAACCCCCGGCTCGTGTCCCTCTTCCTCACGGGGGAGGAGAACGATCCGAGCCTGTGGCTCAAGTCGTTGGATGCCCAGCTCGACAGTCTGGTGAAGGTGGACCCGGCCACCCTCGCGTATGCCGCCGGGGTCCTCGGCTTCTCACTGGCGAAGCCCCTCTCCCGGAAGGATCACGAGCGCCTGCGCGACTACCTCAAGGCGCACTCCGGCTATGCCGAGGACTCCCTCCGTTTCCTCGTGAGGAGCCTGGGCCCGCGCACGCGGGAGGCGTTCAAGACCCTGGTGGGCTGGACGTTCTCGCTCGGGGACGAGGCGGAGGTCCAGTTCGCCTACATCAGCAAGTCCACGGACTACGTTCGCCAATGCATCACCGCGAGGGGCTTCGCGGTCGTGGCGGACGCGCTGCGCCGGGCCGTCCTCCACTGCACGCGGGACTACGCGGACGCCAACCAGCTGTTCCTCCGGCAGTTCATGACCGACCTGCTGGGGCGCAAGGACCCGGTCACCCGGATGGGGCTGCGCGAAGGCGAAGCGCCCGAACCCATCATCCTGCTGTTCTGGATTCGCGGCGCGAAGAAGGACGAGGCGAGCGCCATCCTGGGGGACTACGAGCGGGATGACTCGGGCAAGGCGCCCAGCCCTGGCAAGCCCCAACACCACACCAACGTGACCCTCTACAAGCAGGTCCGTCACATGGTGAAGGCGCTCTCCACCGAAACGAAGGTGCCCATCCTGTTCGTCCCCATCGGCGATGAGCTCGTGGAGGACTTCGGCTCGACCGTCGCGGACGCGTCCCGCACCGCGGCGCTGTCCAAGACCGCGCTGGAGCATGCCGCGCTCGTCCTCGGCATCTCGCTCAGCAAGCGCCTGACCGCGGAGGAATACAAGCGGCTCAGCATGTACCTGAACAAGCACTACGGGTACTCGGAAGAGGACGTCGGCACGCTGCTGAACCTGCGCAGCGGCTTCAAGAAGGGCGTCAAGGACCACAACCTCATCAAGTTCTTCGAGCGCGAACCCTTCAAGGGCAGGCCCATGGGCGCGCAGATCAACTTCCTGCTCCAGCTCGCCTCGCAGCACCGGGTCATCCAGGTCGGCATGCGGAGCGGTTCGATGGAGCGCCTGATGTATCTGGGCGTTCCGACGCTCTACTTCGACCGGACCAAGAGCCTCCCGGACCTTCCCAACCCGGTGGGTGCTTCCCGCATCAAGCAGCTGTGTCTCTTCGAGGGCGACAGCTTCACCGAGCTGATGGACTACTTCATGCGCTGCGACGCGGCGATGAACACGGCGAATCCCATCAAGGGCTATCCGCTCTTCTTCCAGATCGAAAACCGGGACACGGGCTTCCTCAAATACTCATCGATCAGCGAAAACCGAATCAACAAGATGATTGAAAAGCTCGCGGAGCATCACCTCCGTGACTACAACCAGCTCAAGCAGAAGGTCGTCCAGAAGGGCTTCCTGTCCTCCGACCAGTTCAATGAGTTGCGCAGGCAGATGCTCACGCTCGGAGGGCTGGAGGACGCGGAGGAGCAGAAGATGCTCTTCATGCTCTGGTTCACGATGAGCGTCTATCCCCGGTACGCCACGCTCCTGGGGACGGCGTCGTCTTCACGTCCTTCCGCCACGATGCCTGCGTCCAGTTCCTTCCAGTTCCGCTTCGACGAGCACCGGGCGATCCGGGCGTCGGAGATCGCCGCGAAGCGCAGTGAGCGCGCCCAGAAGAAGGGCCAGGGTGGGTCGTCCACGGCCTCGACGACGACCACTTCCACCGCCTCCTCGAGTTCAGGGGGCGGCGGCGGTAGCGCTGTCGCGGTGGTCGTGCCGCCTCCCCCCGCGGACTATCAGGTCGGCGATCTGATCCGCGTGGACTACATGGTCGCGTACGACGTCGTCGGGCGCATCACGGGCATCGACAACAACCTGGTCACCATGCGCATCGAACGGTGCTTCCGGCCCAACACGATGACGGAGTACACGGAGGGCGACGCGCGCGTCATCGTGAACACGTCCATGAGCTGGTACAAGAATCAGATCCTCCGCAGGGAGGGCTGAGCCGGCGGGGATGTGTCAGGCCGCGTCGGCTTCGGGTTCGACTCCCCGGCACTCGATGCTCTGGCTGAGCTTCCCAAGCTCATAGCGGCCCACGATGTTTCGCGCGATCTCCCGGGCCATGAGCCGGTAGACCGCCTGGGTGGGATGCGCCTTGTCGCTCGTCGCGACCGGGGTCGGGGGCAGCGGGGCGTACCGGTATGAGAACCGGGGGGCGTCCACCGCCACGAATGGCTTTGAACGGGCGTGGGGACTGGAGGGAGGGGGCGCGAGCCGGGGAATGGGCGGGCCGGGCACCAGGGGAGGGGCGGGGAGCGGCCCGACGTGGGGATAGTTCACGGGGACCCTTCCTGCCTGCGCTCCCGCCGTCAGGTGGTTCCTGTCCAGGGAGGCGTTGATCATCTTGAGGGCGGTGAACATGTCCACCAGCCGGAAGTGATTGGGATTGGCCGCCCCGACGAACTCCGCGAGCAGCGCGTTGAAGCTCATGGCTCCCTTGGTGAAACCCCACACGAGCTTCTCTGTCTTCTTCTTCGCGTAGCGCGCCGCGTCCGCGGGGTCCGGCAGGTTGATCAACAGGAAGTGGCCCTGGCCCGCGGTCGCGATGTGGAGCTCTCGGATGAGCCCGAACATCTCAAGGACGACCTGCTTCATCGTCGCGGGGTCTCGCTTGTTGGTCACCAGGTCGTTCAGCCCGAACCAGATGATGAACAGCGTCGTCCCGGACAGCGGGCACCGCGTCAGCTCCGCCCGGAAGCGGAGCACCTGCTGGCGAAACGTTCCGAGCCCGGTCGAGGGCCGGTCGGAGGCCCCCATCGCGCCGCCCTCGGCGTAGTTCACATAGGTGATGGGCCGGCCGAAGCCGGAGTCCTCGTTCGAATCCACGGTGAGCGAACGGTGGACCACGGTCGCCGCCACGCTCTCTTTCTTGGCGGTGGACTCCTCGTTGAACGGGTCCGCGCCCCGGAACATCGAGAGGCCGCCAGCCCACTCCCAGACGAAGTCCGTCCAGTTCTTCCCGTCGCTGAAGCGCCCGAGCTCGTTGACCTGCATGAGCCCGACGGTGTTCGCGAACCCGCCCAGGCCGGTGGCGGCCTTGTTGCCGATGTCCGACATGCTGTCGCCGAAGATGATCAGGTTGTCGATCTGGATGCGGGGCATGGAGGTCGCTCGCGCGTCGGGGGGCTCACCTTGAGCCCACGCCCGTGTTCACCCGGAGCGTACCCCCCGGTGGGAAGGAGATGGAAGCGCGTCTCCCCCGACCTCCCTGGCCTCGGTCCTCCCCGGGCTTCAGCGCGTGCGCTGCAGGTGGATCATCGCCTCATCGAGCAGCGCGGCCACGCCCCGGCGCACCACGTGCACCACCTTGTGGTGATGCGCGGGGGGGCCGTGCGTGTAGTGGCCAGACACCTTGTGGTGCAGCTCCGTGGCGCCCCACACCAGCACCAGGTCCGCCCACTCCAGGTCGCTCTTCGCGCGGTCGGAGGTCCGGCGCTCCGTGCCGTCCACCATGCGCAGGGAGATGTCTGCGCCCAGCTTCGCCTCCAGCTCCTCGCGCACCGCGGGCGAGCCGCCCACCACCACCACCCGGTGGACGCCGCGCTGGAGGCACATCTCCAGGAACGCCACCTCCGCGCGACGGTTGGCCGAACCGCCGCATCGCGCGCAGTGGCTGCGGGGCTCCACCCGCAGGGGCTCCCGGCCGCTCGCCGTCGCCACCTGGAGGCAGGCGGGATCCGCGCACACCTGGAAGAAACGCTCGGTCAGCAGCTCGGCCGCGCGCAGCAGCTTGGGCTCGCTCATGCGCGCCTTGCCTGGCCGCGTGAGCCCCGCCTCCTCCAGCACACCCCGGGCGCGGGCACGGGCGTCCATCAGCGTGACGCCTCGCTCCGCCAGCCACCCGTCGATGTCCCGATCCGCGCTCATCGCTTGGCCATCGGGATAGGAGTAGCGGCGAACAGCTCCGACTGCATCGGGACGGGCCCGGAGGGCTGCGCCAGCCCGAGCGCCTCGCGCACCGGACCGAAGCTCCGGCGGTGGATGGGCAGCACGCCCAAGGCCTGGATGGCCTGCACATGCTGCGCGGTGGGGTAGCCCTTGTGCGCCGCCAGCCCATAGCCGGGATAGCGCGCGTCCAGCTCGGCCATCAGCCGGTCGCGCGTCGTCTTCGCCAGCACGGACGCCGCCGCGATGCTCAGCGACAGCGAGTCCCCCTTGATGATGCCCCGCTGCGGAGCCGGGCACTGGGGAATCGTGCGCGCGTCCACCAGCACGTAGTCCGGCGTCAGCCCCAGCCCCTCCACCGCGCGGCGCATGGCGAGCAGGCCCGCGTGGTAGATGTTGAGCTGATCAATCTCCTCCACCTCCGCCCGGCCCACCGCCCACGCCACCACGTCGCGCTTGAGGGCCTCCGCCAGCGCCTCGCGCTTGTCCGGGTCCAGGATCTTCTTCGAGTCGTCCAGGCCCTTGAGCCGATAGCCCTTGGGCAGGATGGCCGCCGCCGCGACGACGGGGCCCGCGAGCGGGGCCATGCCCGCCTCGTCCACTCCCGCCACCTTCAGCAGGCCCTGCTCCCACAGCTCCGTCTCGAACTTCAGCAGGTGCCGCAGCCGCTGGCCCTCCGCCCGGTTCTTCTCCTGGCGCGTCCGCAGCCTGCGCGCGAGCGCCTGCGCCCCCTGGCGGGGATCCGCCTCCAGCGCTTCCAACAAGCCCTGGGGCACGGGCTGGGCCTGCGTGACGTACCGGCCAGTCAGCTCGGAGACCGAGCATTCGAGCAGCGCCTGCAAACTCTCTGCGGACATGGGGGACCTTCGGGATGGCCTACCCAGCGGGTAGCGCGGTTGCACGGCTTACTGGAGTGGGGGAACACCAGTGCCGCGACAACACGCATGGCCGCACGCCGTCAGAGCGGACGGACGGGCGGCTGGGCTGCGAGAGAGCCTGACCGACGCGGAGGCGCGCATGCGGACTTGACGCATGGCGTAAGTGGTACCGCGCACGGTGGGGTGTGCACAACCGCCGGACGGCCCGGGACGGCGGATTTCAGGCTCGCCCCGGTTCCCGCCGATGAAACAGCGACATCAGTCCTGCAACTGGAGTGTCACGCTGTCGGGAACAGGCGTGCAGTGACAGCCCTCACACGTCCACTCCACGCGCTCGGCGCGCGACACGTGCGTGCCCGCCGTGGCCATCACGCGGATGGGGCTGGGCGCGAGCGTCTCGTTGACGGCCGTGGTGACGCCGCGCTCGTCCGTCATGCCGGAGATGCTGACGTTGCTCTCCAGGTTCGTCGCCGTCACGGTGGCGCCCTGGACGAACGCGCCGTCCGAGGACATCACGCTCACGCGCAGCGACACCGGCTCCGCGCAGCTGTCCTCGTGGCGGTTCGCGCTGGGGGCCTCATCGCACCCTGCCACGAGCACGCTCGCGAGAAGTCCCACCATCCCCTGCATCCGCCAACGCTTCCCCATCCCCACGCCCCCAACCCGTCCCATGCGATGAATCTGATAACGGGGGACGGGGGCTGCAATGCGTGGTTCACGCTTGGGACGTCAGCCTCGAGTGGGCAAAACGGGCGGCCTCCGTGGCCGGATAGCGGTGCAGGATGTACCGGTAGATTTCCTCCGCGCGCGCCGCGTTTCCCATCTTCTCCCCTTGCACGCGCGCAAGCAGCACCAGCGCGCGGGGCGCGGTGGGGTCGTCGGGCGCCGTGTCGGCCGCGGCTTCCAACGCTTTGACCGACAGTGGGAAATCTCCTTCCACCGCCGCGGCCTGTCCGACGAACAGGTGATGCGAAGGCGAAAGCTTCAGGCGGGGCAGAACGTGCAGGTCGCCATACAGCGCCAGCGCCTTCGCCACATCGCGAGCGTCCACCGCCGCGGCGAGCGCGTCCATCTGCCGCGCGCGGGCCGCCGCGGTGTTGGGCGTGTCGGGGTCGTCGGCCTCCGGGGCCGGGGCCTCACGCAGCGCCGGGGGGGCGCGGTGAGGGGTGGCGTCGCCCAGCGTGGGCTCCAGGAAGTCGCGCGCGGGCAGGTAGCCCAGCGTGTCGCCGTGCACGTAGAGGACGAGCCCCAGCATGCTCGCGGTGGCGAAGGGCACCAGACTCGTCAGCGCCTCCGCGACGAGGTTGGGCAGGAGGAAGACGTCGAGGTCGAGCAGCACCTCCGCGCCCCAGTGCATCACGCCCTGGAGGAAGGCCAGCAGCAGGAACACTCCCGTCACGGTGGCCGCGTCGCGCCCCACCGCGCGGACGCACGCGAGCGTGCGCAGCGGATTCAGCGCGCTGAAGAGCGACTGGGACGTGGCGGCCAGCAACAGCGCCCAGGGCAACCACGCGAGGCCCACGAGCGCGAGCCCCCAGACGAACGGGTCCCCCCACACGGTCGGCACCCACAGGGCCTCCAGCGGGTGGGTGAGCCTCGCGAAGATCTCGCCTCCGGACGCCGGGGGCAGCAGGAGGGTGGCGCGGATGAGCGCGGGCAGGAAGACGCCCATGGTGACGCCCAGGCCGCGCAGCCCGGGCTGGAGGTTGTCCCGGAAGAGGTGGGTGAAGCCAGGGGACTCCGGCTCGGAGTCGCCCCGGGCCGTTCCTCGCACGAGCGCGAAGAAGGCGGCCCAGAAGACGCCCAGCGCGAGCGTCAGCGGCAATGCCTTGATGACGCGGAGCCCTCCTCCAAGCGACCGCAGGACGGCCAGCACCCCGCTGACCGCGATGAGCAGCTGGAGGCCCGGGACGGTGAAGGGAAAGCGCAGCGCGCCCGCGAGGCGCTCCCGGAGGGCGCGGTGGGAGCGGTGGCGCAGGAGCACGTTCGCCGTCCCCCCGCAGCCGCCGCAGGCGAAGTACTCCACCGGGCCCATGCGGCGGGCCTCCACGCACGCGGGGCACAGCAGGGCCTCGCAGTGCTCACAGCGCCAGCCGGCGGTGACCGTGGGGTGGGCGGCGCAGGCGGTGGGGGGGATGGCGGCCATTCGGCCGTCAAGCCTACGCCGGGCCGGGAGTCTCGTCCCAGGGGGCGCCCAGCCAGGTCTGGAAGGCGGCCTTCTGCGCGTCGGTGGGGCGCTCCACGCGCTGGAGCCACACGGCGTCCGCCGGCTTCTGGCCCAGCACCACCGGCACCTCCAGCAGCCGGTCGCGGCGGAACAGCGTCACCCGCACGGTGTCTCCGGGGCGCTTGTCCTCGCAGCGGGCGATGAGCCCCGCGCCGTCCACGCGCCAGCCGTCCAGCGCCACCACGTCGTCCTCCGGGTACAGGCCGGCCTCCAGCGCGGGCGTCCCCTCCGGCACCGTGGAGAGCGTGGAGGAGCCGCGCAGGGTGACGCCCAGCCAGCCCTTCGGCTTGGGCTCGCCCTTGAGCCGCGGCGGCGTGCCGCCCTTGTCGTTGGGGGCTTCGCGCACGCGGAAGGACACCTCCAGCCCCACGTGCGCGAAGACGCCGTAGTCCAGGTCCTCCGTGGAGCGCACCGCGCGGTCGAAGAAGGGCGTCAGGTCCACGCCCGCGACCTCGCTCGCGGTCTTCTCCACGCCGTCCTCCGGGACGCCGGAGCCGTCGCCATGGCGTTGCCACAGCAACCGCATGACATCATCCAGGCTCTTCGCGTCGTGGGTGGCGCGACGCAGCTCCAGGTCCAGGAGCGCGCACACCACCTCTCCCTTGAGGTAGTAGGAGATGGCGCTGTTGGTGGAGTGTTCGTCCGGGCGGTAGTGCTTCACCCAGCTGACGAGCGACGCCTCGGTGAGCGTCTGCACGCGGCGGCCCGGGGTGGAGTGCAGCAGGCTGAACGTCTCCCCCAGCCGCGCCAGGTACCGCGACGCGGACATCAGGCCCGCGCGGCGCACCAGGAGGTTGTCGTAGTAGGCGGTGCCGCCCTCGAAGGCCCACAGCAGGGTGGTGTAGTTCTCCTGGGAGTAGTCGAACGGCACCAGCGCGCGCGGCTTCACCCGCTTGATGTTCCACAGGTGGAAGTACTCGTGCGCCACCAGCGTGAGGAAGTCCTCCCAGCCCCGGTGCGAGGACAGCCCGGTGCGCGGGAACAGCAGCGCGGTGGAGGCCTGGTGCTCCAGCCCTCCGCGGCCCTTGTCGGTGAGGTAGACGAGGAAGAGGTAGCGCTTCAGCGGCAGGCCTTCGTACATGCGCGCCTGCGTCTCGCAGATGCGCTGCATGTCCGCGCACAGCCGGTCCGCGTCCGGCACGCTGTCGCCCCACACCACGACCTCGTGGGGTACGCCCGCGGCGGTGAAGGTGAGCGGGGTGTGCGGCCCCACCTCGAAGGGGCTGTCCACGAGCGAGTCGTAGTCCGGCGCCTGGAACGTGGCCCCCTCGGAGTCCAGCGCGCAGAACGTGCGCCAGCCCGGGGGCGCGTCCACGGTGACGTGGTGGGGCAGGGCGCGCGTGCCCTCCGTGTAGAGGAACACGGTGGCGCCGTTGAAGTAGCCGTGGCTGCCGTCCAGGTGGCTGGTGCGCACGGTGAGCTCGTTCGCGTAGACGCGGTAGCGCAGCGTGACGGACCGCCCCCCCGCGTCCACGCTCCAGGTGCGCTTGTCCACGCGGCGCACCGGCACGGCCTGGCCGTCCGCCCCCACGGCGGTGACGTCCTGCACCTGGCGGGCGTACTCGCGCACCAGGTAGCTGCCCGGCGTCCACACCGGCATCACCGCTTCGAGCACGTCGGGCCCGGCGGGGAACGTCGCCTCCACCTCGAACAGGTGCGCATGCGGGCGGGGCATGGCGACGCGGTAGTGGACGGCTTGCGACATGGCCAGGGGCCTTTCTCTGGGGGGACGGCGGGGGTTACTTCGCGCGGACGAGCACGGCGCCGAAGAAGCCGTCGGTGCCGTGGGTGTGCGGGGCGAGCCGCAGGAAGGGGCCGGTGCCGAGCTTCGCGCCCAGCTCCGCGCCCAGGACCTCCGCCACCGGGCGCACGCTGAAGTCGGGGTGCTTGGACAGGAAGTCCTCCACCACCTCTTCGTTCTCCTCGCGCAGCACGCTGCACGTGCCGTAGATGAGCCGGCCGCCGGGCTTCACCAGCATGGCGAAGCGGGCGAGCAGGGCCTTCTGCCGGCCCACGTGCATCTCCAGGTCCTCTGGCGTGAGGCGGTAGCGGGCGTCCGGCTTGCGGCGGAAGGTGCCGGTGCCGCTGCACGGCGCGTCCACCAGCACGCGGTCCGCCAGGCCCTTGAGGGACGTGAGCGCGGCGTCCGCCTCCGGGCCCTCGTGGGGGATGAGCTGCGTGCGCACGTTGTGCACGCCGGCGCGGCGCGCGCGCTTGCGCAGGTCCTCCATGCGGCCTTCGTCCACGTCGAGCGCGTGCAGGTCGCCCCGGTTCTTCATCTGCGCGGCCAGCTGCAGCGTCTTGCCGCCCGCGCCCGCGCAGGCGTCCACCACGCGGGTGGGCGGCGCGTCCACGAGCATGCCCAGCAGCTGGCTGCCCTCGTCTTGGATCTCCATCCAGCCGTCCTTGAAGTTCTGGAGGGAGAAGATGTTGAGCCGCGTCTCCAGCACGATGCCGAAGGGGGACAGGGCCGTGGGCCTCGTGGACTCCACGTCCTCCTGGGCGAGGCGCTCCTGGAGCTGGGCCCGGTCGCCCTTGAGCGCGTTGACGCGGGCGATGAGGGGGGCGCGCTCGTTCATCGCCTCGGCGGCGCGCGCGGCGTCCTTGCCGAAGACGGCGCGGAAGCGGTCGGCGAGGAAGTCCGGCAGCGACGCGGCGATGGGGAAGCGCTTCGCCTCGGGCAGCGCGTCCAGCTCCGCGGCGGCATCCGGGAGGCGGTCGAGCACGGTGATGTCCGGCCCGGTGAGTCCGCTGGTGCGCGCGACGTAGGTGGGGTCCTCGCCATGGAGGATGCGGGACGCGGCGAGCCGCATGACGTCCTGGCGGGTGCCGTCCAGCACGTCGAAGTTCCGGTGGGAGCGCTCCAGCAGGAAGTCCACGGTGCGCTGGCGGCGCAGCAGCGCGTAGACGCGCTCGGCCACGGCGCGGCGCTCGGTGGAGTAGAGCAGCGTCTTGCGGCGCAGCACGAACTCCAGGGCGCGGTCGGACAGGCGGCCCTCGCGGCGCACGCCGCCGTAGGCCTCCAGGCAGGCCTGGAGGATGAGGTCCTCGCGCAGGGGGCGGTTCGGGTTGGGGCGCGCGCGTTCGTGCTGGGCGCGGCTCATCTTCGGTTTGTCGGAGCGTCCGCCGGCTTCCTTGCGCTTCGGGCCGCCGGGGCGGGACGAGCGGGGCCCGCCGGGCTTGGAGGCGGCACCGCGGGAAGGTCCAGGCTTGCGAGTCGTGGCCATGTGGCAGGGGCCTTTGCATCCCCTGGGCCACGTTGACAAGCAGGGAACGCAAAAGACGCCCCCGGAAGGCCCTGGAGGGACCGGGCGGAGGCGTCCGGGGGCCTTCCCCGGGCCCTGGGGCACCGAGGTCCACCCCAGGGGGCCGGGGGCGGGCCTCGCGCGACGCCAGGGCGCTCCCAGGCCCGAGGGAGGGGCCCGGCCGGTGGGGTCAGCGGCTCCGGCGCCGACGGCGGGCGAGCCCCGCGACCAGGGCCGCGCCCGCGGGAATCAGGGCAACGGACGGGCCCGCGGCGCAGCCTCCACCCGGGGTGGAGGACTCCACGGGCGTGACGCCGGGCGTCGCGGGCGTGGAGGGCAGCTCCGGGCTCGGTGACGGGTCGGAGGGGGCGGGGTTCGGGGGGCCGGGGTCGGGGTCGGGGGTGCCGGGGGCGGGCGTGCCGCTGGCCGTCACGGTGACGACGGTGGTGGCGGTCAGGGGGGATGCGCCCTGGACGGTGGCGGTGGTGGTCACGGTGTAGGTGCCCGCCTGGGCGAAGACGTGCTGTGCCTGGGGGCCCTGCGCGGTGGCGCCGTCGCCGAAGTCCCAGGTGACGGTGGCGTTCGCCTGGGAGGCCGTCGCGGTGAACGAGGCCGTGTGGGGCGCGGTGCCGTTGGCGCTGTCGACGGCGACGTTCAGCGTGCCCTGGGGCTGTTCGGGCTGCGCGGGCAGCTGCTTGTCGAGGGTGAACGTGTCGAGGATGCCGCCGTCCGTCTTCACGAGCTTCGCCGTGAGGGTGCCACCCACGACGTTCACGTCGAGGAAGCCGTGGGCCGCGTCGTCGCGCACGACGCTCCAGGACGGGCGCGACGTGGTGAACGTGCGCAGCGTGGCGCCACCGCCACCGACGACGAGGTAGGGAACGCCCTGCTCGTTCTTGCCGGCCTCGGCGTCACCGAGCATGGGCTTGCTGCGCTCGTAGTCGTGGTCATGGCCGGTGAGGACCAGGTCCACGCCGTACTTCTCGAACAGGGGGCCGAACTGGCGGCGCAGGGTGAGCTGGGAGCCGTGCTCGCCGCTGGACCAGGGCGGGTGGTGGAAGAAGGCGATCTTCCACGGCTGCGTCGTGGAGGCGAGGTCCTTCTCCACGAAGGCCTTCTGAGCGTCGAGCGTGCACTTGGACGCGGAGGCGAGCCCGATGGCGCAGTTCGAGTCGATGGACACGAAGTGCACGTGGCCCCAGTCGAACGAGTAGTAGCGCTCGGAGCCCGCGGGGTTGTTGGTGGGCAGGTAGAGGTTGTCCAGGTACGGCTGGGCCTCCTTGGTCACGTACTCGTGGTTGCCGGGCGTGGCGAACATGGGCACCTGCGCGAGCAGGGCGGCCATGGGGGTGAAGAGGTTGTTCTGGAACTCGGCCTCGGTGCCGGACGAGTAGGCGTTGTCACCCAGGGCGACGAAGAGCTCCGGCTTGTTGGCGAGCATGGCGGCGGCCACCTGTTTCTGGTCGCTGCCGCCGGTGCCGAAGTCGCCCACGGCGGCGAAGTGCACATGCCGGGTGCCTGGCACGGGGGCGGTGGTGAAGGTCTTCGCGGGGGTTGTCTCACCGCAGGCCTCCACGGAATACGTATAGGTGGTGGCGGGCGAGAGGCCGGTGAGGACCACGGCGTGGATTCTCGCGGTGTCGGTGGAC
This sequence comes from Corallococcus silvisoli, assembly GCF_009909145.1. Classification (NCBI taxonomy): domain Bacteria; kingdom Pseudomonadati; phylum Myxococcota; class Myxococcia; order Myxococcales; family Myxococcaceae; genus Corallococcus; species Corallococcus silvisoli. The sequence continues at coordinate 53,366 of NZ_JAAAPJ010000002.1, read as the reverse complement.
CGGGCTGTCTGGGTGGGAGTGCCCACGCCATAGCGCACCTCGGAGGCGGCGCAGTTCGCGGTCAGCCGGAAGGCCACGGTCGCGGTGTCGGGGCCCACGCGCTGGAGATAGGGGTCGCGCGGCAGGGCGATCGCCTCACACGAGGCGAGGCACGCGGCAAGCAGGGCAGCCAGGGCGGCGAGCGAAAGGGACTTCGTCCGGTCCATGCATCCTCCGGCCCGAGACATTCGGGACCGGGGCCCAACCGTTCATCGTCCAACGTTCATCCGAAAGACAGACTTCAAGGGGAGGCAGGGTGGCGGGCGTTGGCCATGGCGGGGTGCTGGCCAGAGGGGCAGCTCACGTGGGCGTCAGGTTCGGGGGGCGCTGGCCTTGCAGGGTCCGGAGGCTGCGTTACGGCTGAAGACATGACCGAAGTCCACGCGAAGCCTCGTGAGTACACCCTGCCGGAAGGGTGCCCCGTGTGCGAGTCGGACCTGCCGGTGCGGGTCTCGGCGAGCGGCCCGAACGCGGTCTGTACGCACTGCGGCTGGAGGGGCCGTCCGTTCATCACCGTGACGCACCAGGGCCTGCGCGTGTCGTACGACGACGGCGCGAGGGCCTGAGCCACGGGAGTCCTGTCAGCGACGCTGGGGCTGCGCCGTGAGGAGGTGCGGTGCGAGTGTTCCGCGGTGAGGGCACCCCGGTGTCAGGAATGGACGGCGGCTCCGACAAGTGAGCGGGTTCGGAGACGTTCGTCGGGATGCCGGCGCCATCGGGAGAGCACGGATGCCAGCGACGAAGGTGGAGCAGACCGCATGTGGAGACTGCGGTCGCGCCGTCGACCTGTACTGCGGGCAGACCACGCTCGGAGGTCTCAGGTACTGGGCCTCATCCCGGTGTGAATCCTGTGGGAGGCAGCGCGAGATGGACGGCTTTGGGATACCGCCAGAGCCATTCCTCCAGGCGCTGCTCCGGGAGGAGGGGACTTGGGGACTGGCTGTTCATGACTCGGGCCGCCGGATCGTGTTCGCGTTGCGGCTCCTGAGGTCGGAGTTGCGGTTGTCTCTCGCTGAAACAGGTGCGCTGCGGGCTCGGATTCCCGGCGTCGTGCGGGAAGGGACCCGGGCGGAGATGCAGTGGCTGAAGCAGCTACTGGATGCGCAAGGAGTCGAATCCGCCGTGGTTCCAGTGGCGGTCCATCAGGGCTGAGCGCCGTGAATGAGCGCAGGTGAAGCCACCTGTGCGCACGGATCAACCCCGCCAGTGCTGGCTCAATTGGAGCGGGGCGCGGTTCTCTTTGTTCGCAGAGGGTGTCCGCGTGGACACGGATGCGTTCACGCGGTTCGCCGGGAGGCGAGCTTGACGCGGTTCTACAAGAGCTTCCCGGCTTCACTCCGCTATCATCGACGAGTCTGCGTCTCTTCCACGCACCCGGAGCGTCAATGATCCGCCCCCTCATCGTCGTTGCCACCCTGATGATGCTCGGTTCCGCTCCCAGCACACCGACGCGCGGCGGCGCACCCGTTGCCGACTCCGTTGCAGCGGCGTGGAGGGCGCGGGTCGAGCTTGCGACGAAGCGTCTCGAGGGCGCCCGGCTCGACGCGTGCGACCGCGCCGTCGAGCTGGCCTTCAAGTCAGTCGAAGTGAGCACGAAAGACAATCAGCGCAGGTTTGGCCTCGTGATTGAAATCGAAGGCAAGGCGATGCTCGTGGCGTGGTCCTACAATGGCCAGAAGCTGGTCGACTTCAGCATTGGCGCCCTGCCTCCGAAGTGGTTCCTCCGGCAGGTGGCGGGCCAGAAGACTCTCACGGTGCTGCCTGCGGAGCTCGATTGCGCCCTCGACCTCTGCCCTCCTTCGCCACTCGCGAACGGTCCATGTCCTGGCGAATGAAGTCGTGGCGTTCCTTGGGGTCGGAGAGGGTGTGGGTGGGTCGTGGAAATTGCGCTGAATGCACGAGTCAGCCCTGGTTCTCGGCCGTTGAAAGAGACTCTGCCCATAGAGCAGGTGGGGGGACACTACCGCTTGTTGTACTCACCCGGTTTGGTCGAGGGGCTCGCCGCGGGGGATGAGATTGAGCTGGTGGGTGACGGGGGCTTCACGGTGCTCAAGCGGGGTGGAAATTTTTGTATTTGGTTCTTCTTTCCGGCGGAGGGAATGAACCGTGGCCCTGAGACCGAGCGGATGGCCGAAGAGGTTTCCAGACTTGGGGGATGGTTGGATGGTGGCGGAGAGACCGTCGTTATCTTTACTGTCCCGGCCGCGGTGGGGTTCGACCGGATGGCCGATTATTTCGATGAGGCCGTCTCGCGTGTCGAGGGGGCCAGTTGGATGTTTGCGAATGCCTACGATCCCATCTCAAAGGCTCCGTTGTCTTGGTGGCAGCGCTAGAACACCTCTCATGACTGTTCACTCGGCGGTCGACAGAGAGCAGGGGCCCAGATCGACCCTGCTGGAAGGAGCTGACCGACCGGGGCGCGACGGCCACCGGATGTGTCCAGACAGGGCATATCGACACTGGCGGAAGGAGGACTTGCAGATGCCGCGCAGACGGCCCAGCTGGTACGTGGCGAGCAGCCGCCCGCGCCGGTTGCCGCCAAGGGGGGCCAAGAAAATGTGAGCCTACGACGACGTCTTCGACGGTTGCGCCAACGGGCCGCAGCTTAAATGACTCACCGTGGTGGACGAGTGGACGCGCGAATGCGTCGCCACTGATTTCGCGGGCGCCATCCGGTTCGGACGAGGGGTCGGGCTGTTGTCGAAGTGGGTGAGCCAGGGAGGGGGGGGGGCGGGCACCTGCGCAGTGACACCAGGTCGGAGTTCGTGGCCCCGGCCATCCTGCGGTGGGACGAGGAGATGCACATCGAAGTGGCGCACATCGCTCCAGGCAAGCCCTCGCAGAACGGCACCGACCAGAGCTTCAACGGACGATTTCGCGACGAGTGCCTCAGCATGGGATGGTTCCGTTCCAGGGCAGAGGCGAAGGTTGTCATCGCTGCGTGGCGACAGCACTACAGTCAGGCCCGGCCTCACTCGAGCCTCGGCTGCCTGACGCCTCTGGAGGTTCGACGGCAATGAGAGGCAGTGGCACCCGACTCATCTCGGCTGGTACATTTCCTGTAGTCAATGGTCCGAAGGAGCCAGGGATGTCGGTGGCGGAGTTGTGTCGGGAGCTGGTGGCAAATGGGTGAGTTCGTGCGCGAAGTGGGTGGTAGGGAATTTGTCGTGTTCTGCTCCGATGGACTTGCTGCTCAGGCGGCTGTTCTTCTAGATGTTATCGGTCGGATGAGTGCGGAAGGGAGGGTCTTCAGGGCGGGCGATGTCTTTAATTTCGGGGGGATGTTGTTTTTGATTGGAGAGCGAGGAGGTCGGATGACTGTAGGGCTCCCTGTTGTTGACGGGCAGGCTGTCCTTGGAGACGGCGATGATATTTCTTTTCTGTTGGCGTTGTTGGTGGCTCAGTTGGGCTGTGCTCGGGCGCTGGGGGTCGAGCCTGAGCAGGCGAATTTGTGGGACAAGGTTGTTGTTGCGGAGGGCTGTCTTTCTGCGGAATGGGTCTATCTTGAGAGGAGCGTTGATGTCGAGGCGGGGGATTCTGGGTGGTTTGTGGGTTCGTTGGCGGATGGAGGAGACTTTGCCTTGAGGAGCCTGAGGGTTTGGCAGTTGTTGCGCATTCGTCCAGCGCTTGCGCGTGTCTTGGCGTTGCCGGGTCGTTTTGTTGTTGTGTTCAAGGGGAGTCAGGTGGTTTCGGTGTTTGATTCGGAAGGAGTTGAGCTGATGAAGTAGGCGTCTGAAGCGTGGTCGCTCGTGTTTCAAGGTCACTCCCTGCTCGTGCCACAGCCGATCGCCGAGCGACTCAGCGTCATAGGCCTTGTCGCCGATGAGTCGCGGGGAAGCTCGTCGATGAGGCTCTCGTCGAGGGTGCTTCCGAAGAGGCTGGTTGCGTGGGGAGAAGCGCTCGCCGCGCAATGGCGAGAGAAGGACCAGCTCCGTCTGCAGCGGCCATGACCGTCGTCGCCTTGTCCCGCTTCGTCTTTCCGACGCAGGGCTCGCTATTTTCGCCGAGGCGAAGAACGGGTCGACGAAGCCCTCCTCGGCTTGCCAGCAGGGAAGGGCGAAGGGGCCCTGCCTTCGCGATGGAAAGGCTGGGCCGCTTTTCTCCTCAGGGCGAAGGTTGCGCGTTGCCCACGCCATCCTTGTCGACAGAAAGGCTGCTCAATACCTTCTCATCGACCTCCACCTTCGTCTTGCCCAGCAGCCCCGCCATCAGATCATCCATGGCCCGCGAGCGCTTTTCGACCATCAGGCGGCTCTCGATGCGCGGCTTCACCTGGTCCACCGTCTGGGAAAAGCCCGGCTGCCGGGCCGTCAGCTTCAAGAGGTGCAACCCGCGCGAGGACGCCACGAGTCCGACCTCGCCGAGGGTCTGTAGGCCGAAGGTGGCATCCGCGACGGGCTGGCCCCACTTCGCCGCCAGTTGCTCGTGTGTCAACAGGCCCAGGTCGCCTCCCGCATCCCGAGAGGCCGCATCGTCCGAGCGCTTCCGGACCTGCTCCGCGAACGCCGTCTTCACCGGACCCGCCTCCTGCTTGCGGATCTCCGCCACCAACTTGTCCGCCTCCGCCTTCACCGAGGCCCGCTTGGCGTCCCCTTCCGCGGACGCCAGGAAGACCTGACTTACCCGTACCTTTTCGGGCCGGACGAACTCCGTGAGGTGCTCCTGATAGTATTTGCGCACCTCGTCGTCCGTGGGGGGCACGGTCGCCACGCTCGCCGCCTGCTTCTGGACCAGCCGCTGGACCAGCAGCTTCTCCACTGCTGCCTGGAACTCCGGATCCTTCTCCAACCCCTGACGCCGGGCTTCCTGCGCAAGCACTTCGAAGCGGACCAGCGTGTCAAGGAACTCTTTCTTCATTTCCAGCGAACCGTAGCGGGACCGGATGAGGGGCGGTTGCTCTTCGAGTCTTGCTTTGTATTCACTCGCGGTGATTGCACCCGGGCCCACTCGCGCCACCACTGGGTCATTTGTGCTCCCCTCCTGTGACAATCCTGAACCCTTGCATGCATTCAGGAGAAACAGGGCTGTTGTTGTGGTGGCAGCAATTTTGGCGATATTCATGAAATGCAATCCCTGGAGGGAATTCCGGCGAGCCTGGGCCCCAACGCCCGGCTGCGATTCATGGGGAACCGTAACAAAGAGGCGGCGGTGAATTCAAACGCGTCAGGGGCGCGTGCTATTGCTGCTCAAACGCCAGATCGTGCACACTGCGGCTGTCTTCTCCGTCTCAGAGGAATCCTTTGCAATCGCCTGTTCACACCCTCCACCGCGCGTTGTTGCTGCTCGCGCTGAGCTCCTGTGAAGGACGGCCTCTCGAAACGACGGCGTCGGCCGGCCCGAAGGCACCGCTTCCCCGCGAACTGGTGGCCCGCTTCGACGGAGGCGTCGTCACCCGGGAGGAGTGGGAGCGCGAATCGCGGCGGTTGCCGCCAGCCCTGCGCGAGCAGTTCGCGAGCGAGGCCGGTCAGCGTGAATTCGCCTGGTCGCTGGTGGACAAGCGCCTGCTGGTGACGGAGGCGAAGCGCCAGGGGCTGGCGGGACGCGAGGACATCGCCCGGCAGGTACGCGAGCTGGAGGAGCGGCTCATCGTGCAGGCGCTCCTGACCCAGGAGGAGCGAGCCGCTGGCGCCGCGACCGAGCAGGAGTTGCGAGGCTGGTACGACGCGAACCGGCAGGAGTTCGAACAGCCGGAGCGGATCCGCCTGGGGCGGGTGCTGGCCCGCTTCGAACGGCAGGGCAGCGCGGGCGATCGCGCCCGGGCGCGCACCCGGGCGGAGGAGTTCGCGCGGCGTCTCCAGAAGGAGCCGCTCGCCCAGGTGCAGGCGAGCGGGGATGGCCCGGAGCGCGCGCGTGGCGGCGACCTGGGCGTGTTCGCCCGGGGCGAACTGCCGGACCGGCGGCTGGAGGCGGCCGCGTTCGCGCTGAGGACGCCGGGGCAGGTTTCCCCGGTGGTGGAGACCGAGGAAGGTTTCGCGGTGGTGCAGCTGCTGGAGCGCCGGCCCGCGCGGGTCCCTCCGTATGAGGAAGTGCGGGCGGAGGTCGAGGGGCGGCTGGCGCCGGTGCGGCAGCGCAAGGTGTTCGATGCGCTGCGCGCGCGGCTGCGGAGTGGTTCGGACGTACAGGTCGAGGTCACGGCGCGTCCCTGACGTGTCGGCGGGAGAGGGGGAAGTATCCATGGAGCGTTTCTCCACACCGCGCCTGCGGGCGTTGGCGGCGATGATTTTCGTGCTGGGCTGCGCCATGCCGGGGCTCGCCCTGGCCCAGGCCGCGCCCTCGGTCGCATCCGTCTATCCCCTGAGGTCGATCCAGCCAGGGGCCCGCTCGGTCGAGCTGGGCTTCGAGGTCGACGGGGGCGCGTCCCAGGTGGCCGTGACCCTCCAGGGCACCTCCGCCACGAAGGGGGGCTTCGTCGACCTCGCGCGCGTGATGGTGTCGCGTGATCAGGCCGGCGCGGTTCCCTTCCACGTGCTCGTTCCGCTGTCGCAGGGGTTTCCGGCGGACGGCCGGCTGGTGGTCTCCGCGACCCCGGTGGCTGACGAGGGCGTGACCGCGACCGCGGTGCAGGTCGTGCTCGATGCGACCCTTCCGCCGCCAGCCTTCGCGCCGGACGCGGTGCGGGCCCGGGCGTCGGTGGACACCGGTCAGCTGTTGGTGGACGTGGCCTTCCAGGGGAGCGTGGCGCGCGCGGAGCTGACGGTGCTGGGCGCGTCCGCGGCCCTGCTGCGCACCGTGAAGGGCGACCTCGCGGAGGTGGAGTCGCATGCGTTCGCGGTGGGGCGCCGGCTGGTCGCGCGCCCCCGGGTGGCCGCGCCAGGCCGCGTGGCTTTCGCGGTGCCGGTGCAGGGAGAGCGCATCCCCTCGGATGGCGTGGTGGTGGCGGACGTGGCGCTGGTGGATGCGTTCGGCCGGACGGTGCACACCTCCACGGTGGAGTTCACCGACTCGGCCGCCTTCGATCCGGTCTTGTTCCTGCGCGCCAGCCCCACGTCGCTGCTGCTGTCGGAGGGCTTCGGGCAGCGGGTGCCACTGAAGGTGACGGCGGTCTTCGCCATCGCGGGCGAGGTGGACGTCAGCGGCGGGGCCAGCGGCGCCACCTATGAGTCGGACGACCCGTCCGTGGCCATGGTCACGCGTGACGGTCAGGTGGTGGCGCGGGCCACCGGCTCGGCGCGGGAGACCGTGGTGCGCGTGCACTACGCGGGGCTCACCGCGGAGGTGCCCGTCCTCGTGGACTCCAGCGCGACCCTGGCGTCGCTGGAGGTCGTCCCCGTGCCGTCGGAGGCGCCCGCGGTCATCGAGAGGGTGGGAGGCTCGCTGCAACTGCGACTGGTGGGGACGCTCTCCAACGGCCAGCGCGTGGACCTCTCACCGTCCGCGCTGGGAACACAGTGGCGCTCCGAGGATGCGTCACGCCTCCAGGTGTCCTCGGAAGGTCGCGTCACGTCGCTTCAGGCCCAGCCCACGCGCGTGTTCGCGAAGTACCCGGACCAGGCCGAGGTGTCGCTCTGGGTGGATGCGCGGGACGCCTTTCCGGAGGTGAAGCTGAGCGCGCCCAGCTCCGTGGTGGCCGGAGGTGAGCTGGAGGTGAAGGCCCTGGTGACCGACGATGTCGGCGTCACACGGGTGGAGTTCCGCGTCAACGGTGTTCCCACCGTGACGGACATCGAGGCGCCCTTCACCCTCCAGGTCAAGGCGCCCTCCACGGTGGGGGCGACCCTGGTGCTGAGCGCCGTGGCGGTGGACACCGCGAACCACGAGAGCGCCGCCGCCGAGCTGCGCATCCCGGTGACCGGCGCGCCGGCGCCCAGCAGCCGCACCCTCGTGTACGACGCGCCCGAGGCGGGTCAGGTGCTGGTCGCCGGCCTGCCCCAGACGGTGCGCGTGACGAGCGGCGACTGGCGGCAGGGCTCGTTGTCCCCAAGCGACTTCCAGTCCGTCCGCTTCACCGTGGATGGCGCGCCGCTCGGGCTGGCCTCCGCTCCCCGGGTGGAGGTTCGCACGTTGAAGTCGGAGAAGGGCGTGGATCAGCTCTTGCTGGTGCCCTTCTGGGAGGTGACCTTCATCCCTCCGCTGACGGCGGCCGGCACCGGCGTCATCCTGCGCGCGGAGGCGGTGGACGGCTTCGGCGCTCCGGTTCCCGCGCAGTCGCTCCCCGTCCGTGTCGCGGCGGACTCCGCGCCCCTCGTCACCCTGAAGACACCCGCCGCGTCTCCCGTGGATGTCACCGCGGGCGCGCCTTTCCTCGTGAGCGGTGCGGTGGCGGACGACGCGCTGGCGTTCGGGGTGGACGTGCGCCTGATGGTCAATGGGGCCACGGTCGCCACCCAGCGGCTCGCGAAGGTGTCCTTCGAAGGATCGCCTTCCGGGTCCACGGAGTTCACCTTCACCTGGACGCCCCCCACCTCGCTGCTGGGGTCGGACGTGCAGGTGGCGGTGCAGGCCATCGATGTGGGCGGCAACGCGCGCAGCGTGGGGTTCCGGGCCCATGTGAAGGCGGACCGCCCGCCGCAGATCAACATCGTCAGCCCCGGGATCTCCGACCCCATCCTCGCGGGCTCCCGCGTGCTGCTCACCGCGGACGTGTCGGACGACTCGCCGCCGCCGTTGCAGGTGACCTGGTACGTCGACGGAGTGGTGGTGGGCCTGTCCAGCGCGGCCCCGTACGCCGCGGAGGTGTTCGTGCCCGTGGACGCCGTGGGCAGGACCCTGGTCCTCAAGGCGGTGGCGCGAGACTCCGTTGGCATGGAGACCGCCGTGACGCGCAGGTTGACCGCGTCCCCGGACTTGTTGCCGCCCTCGGTGTCCCTTGTCACGCCGCTGATGAACGCCTCCGTGGTCACCACCCAGGACCTGCTTGTGACCGCGGCCGGCCTGGATGACGTGGGCGTCAAGAAGGTGGAGCTCTTCCTCGACAGCGCCGTCCAGCCTGTCTTCACGGACTCCGCCCCGGCCCGCAACGGCGCCACGTCAGGCTCGTTCATCACCCACTTCATCCTCCCCAAGGCGTCCATCGCCACGCTGGGAAGCCACCGGCTGCGGGTGCATGCCACGGATGCCGCCGGCAATGTGGGCATCTCGCCGGAGATCCTGTTCCAGTCCAAGGCGGATGGCCCGCCGAGCGTGGCGTTCGTGCGGCCGGGCGCGGAGACCTCCGCGACGCTTGGTACGTCCCTGGAAGTGCTGGTCAACGCGACGGACGACGTGGCCGTGCAGCAGGTGGAGCTCTACCTGGGGGCCACGCGGGTGGCGTCGCTGGTGGCGGCGCCGTACCGCTTCGAACTTCCGCTCACGGGCGGAGCCCGGACGGAGACGCTCCGCGCGGTGGCCACTGACTCCGGTGGGCATCAGGCGGAGGCGACCCGGATCATCCACCTGGTCGAGGACGACCAGGCGCCGCTCGTGGGGTTCCGTTCGCCTGGAGAGGGCGCGAGGGTCTTCGCGAAGCGCTCGCTGAAGGTGGAGGTCGTGGCCTCCGACAACGTGGGCGTGGCGTGGGTGGAGTTGTACCGAGGCTCGGCCCGGGTGGCTCGCCTCACCACCGGCGAGGTGCAGGGGCTCTATCGCGTCTACACGTTCCAGGTCCCGCTGGCCGAAGGGGACGCGAATCAGGAGGTGACGTTGCGCGCCGTGGCGTCGGACCTCGGGTCGCAGGGCTCGCCAGCCCGGACCGCGGAGCGGACGCTGAAGGTGCTCGTGGTCGAGGACGCGCCGCCCACCGTGACGGTGCTCGCCCCGCCTCCCGGCAGCCCCTACAAGGAGGGTGAGGATGTGCGCATGACGGTGTCGCTCGGCGACGACGACGGCGTCATCGGCTGGGTGGGCGTGTCTGGCGGCATCCTCCAGGGCACGCTGCCCGCGACGGGGCCGGTCCGGAACGTCACCCAGCCCCAGACCGTGGTGGTCCGCGCGCCCATCGTCCACCTGGGGCAGCCCGCGACCGTGGGCGTCATCGCGAGGGACACGAAGCCGCAGGACTCGCAGCCCGTGACCGTCACCCTGGCCGTGGCGCCTGACACCCAGAAGCCGAGGGTGAGCCGGGTGGCTCCGTCCGCCAGCACCGTGGAGGTCGTGCCCGGTGGCACGTTGGGCGTCCGCGTGGAGGTCCGCGACGACGTGCGGGTGTCCTCCGTGGCCATCCTCGTGGACGGCAACCCATTGACGCCCGCGGTGTCGCTGCCGAACGTCGATGAGCGCTTCGACGAAGTGCGGACTCCCGACCCCCTGGGGCCGGGGACGATCCTGCTCAGCCGAGAGTACGTGGGCACCTACGCGGGGACGGTGTCCCTGCCCGCCTTGAGCCCCACTCGGCACCACCTCATCGCGCGCGCGTTCGACCCCGCCGGCAACTCCGCCGACACCGAGGTGACGCTCGATGTGAAGGAGAAGGTGGACCGCGAGGCGCCCCGCTTGACGCTGTCCCTGCGGAAGACGCCGGATGACACGACGTGCGTCGCGGGCACGACCGTGGAGCTGGTGCTTCAGGCCAGTGACGACGGCCAGGTGAAGACACTCGAAGCCCGGCTGGACAACACCCCGTTGACGCTGCCGGCCATCACCCCGGGAGCGACGGTCACTGCGACCGTGAGCGTCGCGTTGCCGCAGCTGGCCTCCGGCTCCCGTCCGCTCGTCTTCTCGGCTCGGGCGGTGGATGCGACGGGCAAGGCGACGGAGCAGGTCCTCACCCGCGTGCTGATGCCGGACGCCGCGCCGACGGTGTCGTGGCTTGTCCCCGCGGCGGGCGCGGTCCTCACCGAAGAGCGCTCGGAGTCCCTCCAGGCCGAGCTGCGGGACGACGTGAAGGTGGAGTCCGGCTTCGCGGTGCTGGCGACGTCCGAGGCCACCCCCGTTGACGGAGCACCAGAGGCGTTCGACGTGGCGACGCCGGGCGCGACCGGCGCGGGGCTCGCCTCCCTGTTGACCTGGTCCCTGGGCGAAGGGCGCACCTCCCAACTGGAGGTGACCTCAGGGCGAGTGCGCGTGGTGCCCCCAGCGGCGGGGCTGGGGAACCAGCCGGGCCGCGCGAAGTTGAAGGTGGTCGCGCCGCCGTCCGGCCAGTCGCTCAAGGCGCGCGTCGGGTACCGCTACCGCCTGGGCGCTGGAGCGGAGGCCCTTCCGGAGGTGAAGACCTTCCTCGCGACGCTGAGCGCGGGGCACCGGGAGGTGGAGTTCAAGGCGCCGTCCTACGAGGTCGACCTGGGCTTCCCGGCCGCCCTGACGGTGGATGAAATCGACGTGGAGCTGTCATCCGGCGGCGCGCCTGGGGCGGCCGTGGAGATCAGCCGGACGCAGCTCGTCTATGACGCGGGCTCGGTGCAGGTGCGGGCGGTGGCGGCCGGGACGTGGCTCGCGACCGCGCGCTGGAACGTCATCGCGTCCTTGCCGGGCCGCGCGCTGCAGCCGCAGCTCGCCCTGAGGCCTCCGCTGGGCTGGGCGCCTCGCACGGCGGTGTTGACCGCCTTCGCGGGGGATGGCCAGGGACACCGCGCGCGCGCGGTCCGGACGGTCAGCGTGCAGCCCGACCTGGAGGCCCCGGTGGCCGCGGTGCTCCAGCCGTCCAACGGGGGCTCCGTGGTGGCGGGCATGCCCGTCTCCGTGCTCGTGTCCTTCCGCGACAACGTGGAGGTGGAGTCCGCGGAGCTGTTGGTGGATGGCGCGGTCCGCGAATCGTTCACGCGCCCCGCCGCTTCGGCGCAGCGCACGCTGGTGCTCCAGCCCACCGCCACCGGGGCTCCCGTGGCCTTGACGGTGGTGGCGAGGGACCGTGCGGGCAATGCGTTCCTGTCGCCTCCGGCCTTCGTGCATGTGCGCGCGGACACGGCGCCCACGGTGCGGTGGGTGAAGCTCGAGTCCGCGGTGGAGTCGGTGTCCGCGACGGAGTTGGACAGCGGGCTCGTGCGGCTCGTGCAGGGCATCCCGGCCACCCTGACCCTGGAGGCTTCGGATGACGTGGGGGTGGCGCTCATCACCACCGCGTTTGGCGATGCCCCCCCGGTCTCGCGCACGGTCGCGCCGGCCCAGGCGAGTGTGTCGCATCCGGTGACGTTCACGCCCCCCGTGGCGTGGGACGGCGCTCCCTCCGTGCTGCGCGTCACGGTGACGGACACGGCTGGCAACGTGGGAATGGCCCGGCTCGTGGTGGAGGGGCGCAAGCCCCAGGCGCCAGCGCTCGCCCTTTCCGCGCCCGAGCAGAACGCCACCCTCGTCGAAGGCAGCATCCAGCTCTTCGTGCAGGCGCTCGCGGGCGACGACACGGGAGTCGCGAAGGTGGAGTTCTTCCTCAACGGCCAGTCCGCGCTCCAGATCGATGGCGCTCAGGGCGTGCCCATCCCCGTCTTGCAGGACGGGTTGATCAACGGGCTGCCCGTTCCCGTGGACGTCCGCGTCCGAGCCGCCTTCCAGGCACTGGTCGCCGGCGATGAGAACTCGCCCTACCGGGACATCTCCAGGCTGAAATCCTATGGCGGCCGCGTCCGGTTGCCTCCCGGCTTCCTCGCGCTGGATCCATCGCGCTCGCAGACGTACTTCGATGTGCGGGTGGTGGCCACGGACAAGGAGGGCCACGCCTCCGTCGTCGAGCGGTCCACCCTCGTGGTGGCGGACGACAAGAGCCCCTCCGTGCAGGTCCTTTTGCCCACGCTCCGCCAGGCGGTGGTGGAGAAGACCTCGTTCCGCGTGTCGGCGGCGGCCTGGGACAACGTCTTCGTGGATCAGGTGAAGCTGCTCGCGGGTCCCAGCATGGCGGAGCTCCAGGTGTTCCACACCGCCGGTGGCTTCCCGCAGGAGAACGCGTTCCCGTCCTCGGAAGTGGACATCTACGCGCCGCTCATCACCGCCCAGGCGGTGGCGCCCGCGCTGCCCTCGTTGGGCAGCATGGACATGGACTACTTCGTGGCCGCGGAAGCCCGGGACGTGTCCGGCAAGACCGCGTCCTTCATCCAACCCATTCGCGTGGTCCGCGACCGCGAGCCTTCGGTGGCCATCGTGTCACCGCCGGATGGCCGGACCGTCGTCAGCGGCAGCCGCGTCGCGGTCTCGGTCGCCGCCGAGGACGACGTGGGCATCGCGTCGGTGCAGTTGCGGATGAACGACGAGGACCTGCCTCCCGTGTACCAGCCCCCGTTCACCTTCCTGGTGACGGTGCCTCCCGGGGCACAGACGCTGTCCCTCCAGGCGAAGGCGGTGGACACATACGGCCATGCCGTCTTCAGCCAGGTGGTGGTGCTGCCCGTGGGGGAGGACGCTCCCCCGACGGTCGCGGTGGCCCAGCCGCATGATGGCGACATCCTCACCGAGGGTCGGGACTTCGGCCTCGTGCTGGCGGCGCAGGACGACGTCGGCCTGGCGTGGGTCGAGGCGGTGGTCGAGGGCGGGGTGACAGGCCCCCTGCGTTACACCGCCACGGAGAAGCCGTTCTCGTTCCGCGTGCCGCTGCCGTACGGCTCCGCCAAACACCCCCTCACGGTGCGCGCCCGCGCGAAGGACACGTTCGGCCATGTGGCCGAGGCTCCGGTGGTGACCCTGCAAGTCCAAGCGGACGCCCAGCCGCCCACGGTGCGCTTCCTCACGCCCGCGGACCGCTCGGAGATCGTCGCGGGGATGAACGTGGACCTGGAGGTCGTGGCCGAGGACAACGTCGGCGTCGCCGCGGTGGTCTTCTCGGTGCAAGAGGGCAGTGGCCCCCTCACCCCGTTGGCCACGCTGCCCGTGCCGCCGTACCGCTTCACCTACCGCGTGCCCACAAGGCCCGAGAATACCCCTGACACGGCGCTGACGTTCGTCGCCCGCGCGGTGGACACCTCCGGCAACGAGAAGCAGGCGCGGGCGGAGCTCACCGTCGTGAACGAGAAGCCCCTGGCGGTGGCACTCCAGGGGTCCAGCGACGTGGTGGTGGGGCTGGCTTCGGACTTCACCGCGGTCGTGTCGAACGTCAGCCTGGGCGTCGCGCACGTGTCGCTGCACGCGGGGCCGGAAGCCGGAGCCACGGAGGTCGCGCGGCGCTACCTGCGGCCCTTCACCTTCGCCTACGAGGCACCGGCGGCGCAGGTGGACCAGACGGTGCGCTTGCGCGCTCACGTGCTGGATGTGGCGGGGCGCGAGGCGTGGTCGGCCCCGCTGGACGTGCTGGTGAAGAAAGACCAGAAGCCCACGGTGGTGCTGCAGAAGCCGCTCGCCGGAACGAACGTCTTCGACGGCGGCCGTGTCCGCATCGAAGCGAAGGCGCTGGACCCGGATACCGGCATCCGGAAGGTCATCTTCCTGGTGGACGGCAAGCGGGTGGATGTGGCCGAGCACCCCGCGGGGATTCCGGGAGCCCCCGACGTCTACGTGGGGACGTTCGTCGCCCCCGTGGGCAGCCGCAACCGGCGATTCGTCATCACCGCGGTCGCGGTGGACAACGCCAACCAGGAGACCGAGTCCGCCCCGGTGGACGTGGGCACCGTGAGCGACACCGTCCCTCCGGACGTGGAGTGGGTGGAGCCGCCCGCGGGCGACGTCGTGACCGGCGGCAGCCTCCTGGTGCTGAAGGCCGCCGCCCGCGACAACGTCCAGGTGAGCGAGGTCGCGTTCTATGTGGATGGCACGTTCGTGGACTCCACGACGCAGTCGCAGCCAGGCCCCGCGGGCCGGCCCTTGTATTCGCGAAGCGCGCTGCTGCCGAACGACCGTGCCGGGCAGCTGCTGCCCCTCTACGCCACGGCCGATGATCCGACAGGCAACAAGGGAACCTCACCGACCGTCGAGGTGGAGCTGGGCCTGCAGCCATCGCTGGCGCGGCTGAGTCCCTTCAGCTCCGGACGGCTGGGCCCCGTGGCGGCGGACGAGACAGGCCGGGTGGTGGTGGGCGCGCAGGGGCTGAACAGCCTGGAACTGCTCCAGGGCAATGCGCTCGTCTACGCCCAGCTCTCCACGGGGGCGATCCAACAGTCGTCCTACGTGCCCTTCACGGCTCCCCCCGCGGCGGTCGCCTTCTACGGCACGCACGCGCTGGTGTTGACGCCGGGACACACGCTGCAGGGCCAGTACATCCCGCCGCTGTTGTCGGTGGTGAATCCGGGGCAGATGAAGGTCCTGGGCAGCGTGGACCTTCCTGGCACGGACGTCCGGGGCGTGGCGGTGAAGGACCGGCTCGCCTACGTCGCCAATGGCACCGAGGGCGTGGTGGTGGTGGACCTGTCCGACCCGAACCTCCCGCAGCGCGTGCGGACGGTTCCCGTGGTGGGCGCGGAGGGCGCGCAGGGGGTCTTCGTGTCTGGCCACCTGTTGCTGGTGGCCGCTGGGAGCGGTGGGTTGCGCATCCTCGATTTGCGCAATCCCAAGCTCCCCATGGTGTCGCCGGAGCGCAGCTTCGTCGCGGTGCCCGGCGCGGCCAGCGCGGTGTCGGCCGTGGGCTCGCGTGCGTTCGTCGCATGTCAGGGCGCCGGTGCGTATCTGGCGGAGGTGGACTTCTCGCGCCCGGAGGCGCCACGGCTCGTGTCGCTGCTGTCGCACGCTCCGGCTCGCAAGGACCTGCTGGCCACGGGGCTCGAATCGGTGAGCGTGTCGGGGAATCTCGTGCTCGCCACCAGCGGGCTGACGGACCAGGACTCGCAGCCAGTGAAGGGCATGCTGTCGGTGTCCACCTTCCCCCCGCAGGGCACCGCGCAGACGCTCGTGCGCGCCAACCTGCCGCGTGCCTCCCAGGTGGTGGGGGCCGCGAGCGGAGCGCTGACGGTGATGGACCGCGAACTCGTGCGTTTCGGGCTCCAGCGGATGGTCGTGACGTCCGTCACCCCGGAGGACGGGGCGCGGCAGATGCCGGTGTCCGCCGATGCCTTGAATGGAGCGAAGATCGACGTCTTCCTGTCGGAGGCGATCTCGCAGGCCAGCCTGCTCGAGGGCACGGTGGTGTTGCGCGCGGGAGATCCCGTGGTGGGGCCGCCGGTTCCCGTGACGGTGGAGGTGACGGATCGCCGGCTGCGCGTGCGTCCCACGTCGCAGCTGTCGCTGGCCACGGAGTACTTCCTCACCGTGGGGCCCGAACTGGCGTCCAGCCAGGGCTGGACCCTGGGAATGGCCTTCCGGACGCGCTTCACGACGCGCATGGCGAACGCGGAGCCGCCGACCGTCTCGGAGCTCCTGCCTTCGTCGGGACCCCAGGAGGGCGGCACGCTCGTGAAGCTGACGGGGACGAACCTCATGCCCGGCGCCCGGGTCTTCTTCTCCGGCGCGGAGGCGACCGAGGTCACGGTCGACGACAGCGGCCTCTTCTTGAGGGCGAAGGCACCTCCCAGCGCCGAAGAGGGCGCGGCCACCGTGACGGTCGTCAACCCCAATGGTCTGGAAGGGTCGCTGTTCGGCGGGTACCTCTACCTCAAGGTGTTGCACGTGGACTTCGTGTCGCCGGCCACCGGTCCGCTCGCGGGCGGCAACACGGTGGAAGTGATCGGCGCGGGCTTCCAGCGCGGCGCGACCGTCAAGGTGGGTGGCACGCTGTCCCCGGCGGTGCGCGTAGTGTCACCGGGCCTGCTCACGGTGGAGGTGCCTCCGGGGGCGTTCGGTCCCGCGGATGTGGTGGTCACGAACCCGGATGAGAAGCGCGTGGTCGCGCCCGGGGCCTACCTGTACACGGACCTGGCGGTGGCGTCCTCCGTGGGCCGTTATGTGCCCGGCGTGGATGGCCCCCTGCGGCCGGCTGGGAAGCTGTCCTCGGAGCCGCCCATCAAGCTGGCGCTGTCCGAGGGGGTGGCGTGGGTCCTGTCCCCATCGAACGTCTATGTGTCCGCGTTGGATGCCGCGCAGATGTTGGAGAAGAGCGTCCACGGCGCGCTGTCGTTGGTGGACGTGTCCGACCCCGCGCATGCGGCCTTGAAGGGGCTGGTTGGCATCCCTCCTCCGTATCAACCGGCGGCCCTGGCCATCCGGGGCCACTACGCGTACGTCGTGGCGAACGGGGCGACGCTGCCCTACGTGGACGTCGTGGGCGAGGGAGGGCCCTCGCTGCTCGTCTTCGACGCGGCCAACCCCAGCCAGCCCAAGCTCAAGGCGGCCTTCCCGTCGGTGGGGCAGGCGAAGGGCCTGGCCATCGCGGGAGACCTGGCGCTGATGGCCGCGGGGAACGGCGGCGTGGTGCTGTACTCCCTGCAGGACTCCGCGCGGCCCGTGCTGCTGGGCTCGGTGACGCAGTTCCTCTTCGGTGGACAGATGCTGTCGCCCTCCATCGAGGACGTGCAGGTGTCCGGGCACGTCGCGGTCCTCACCGCGAAGTCGGGAGCGAATGAACGGTTGCTGGTGGTGGACCTCGCGAAGCCCGGGCTCCCCGTATTGGGAGAGCTGACAGGAGGCACCTCGGACGTGGCCCTGTCCGGCCGCAACGGCTTGAGGGTGTCGTCCGAGGCCCTGCGGACGCTTTCGCTGGCCCAGCTCTCGCGTCCCCGGGACGCGTCGCCGGTGGTTCCCCTGGTGCGCGGCATGAAGTTCACGAGCGTCGCGATGGGACCGCACCTGAGCGTGGCCTCCGCCTACGGGCCGTCCGCGCTGGTGCAGGTGCTCCTGGCCTCCGAACCCGCTCTGCCCCAGTCCGTGAACGCGGTGGACCTGTACCCGGCGTCGAAGCTGTCCGACGTGGCGGTGGCTGGAGGACTGATCGTGGCGACCGTCCAGCAGACCGTGGGGCGCGTGGGCCAGCCCGTGGCCCAGGACGCGGTCAGTGTCGTCACCATGCCCTTCCCCGTGGTGACCGGCAGCCAGCCCTCCGATGGCGCGGATGACGTCCTCGTGACGGATCCGCTGACAGTGGCGCTCAACCTGCCGGTATCCAACGCCAATGCCAGCACCGTCCGGCTGGTCCTGCTGGATGGCTCCGCCGAGGGGGCCTCCGTGGGGGCGACGGTGACCGCGGCGGGGAAAACGGTGATCGTGCACCCTGCCGGTCCGTTGTTGACCGGCAGGACGTATCAGCTGCGCGTCGAGGGACTCCTCTCCTCGGCGGACGGCGCGCCCATGCCGGGCCGCTACGTGGCGGAGTTCACCACCGTCCTCTACACGGACGAGGCGCCGCTGGTGGTTGACAGCGTGTCGCCGCGCCAGGGCCCGACCTCCGTCCAGACGGAGGTCCTCCTCCAAGGCAAGGGCTTCCAGTCGGACCGGGAGCTGGAGGTGAGCTTCAACGGCGTCCGGGCGGACGTGCTCGAAGTGTTCGATGGAGGCAAGCAGGCTCGGATCAAGGCTCCCAAGGGAGCGGCGGCGGGCGCCGCCACCATCACCGTCAAGCGGAGCGGCGGCAGCCACGTCGAGCTGCTGGGCGCCTATCTCTACGTGGATCCGCTCGACCTGCTGGCGGTCACGCCCGCGCGAGGGCCGACCACCGGGGGCACGCGGGTGCTCCTCTCGGGCAAGGGCTTCTCTCCCAACGGCACCGTGCAGGTGCGCTTCGGTGGCCGTCCCGCGGACTCCGTGCGGGTGCTGGGCCTGGGGCTCTTGGAAGCGTTCACGCCCAATGGCCTGCGGGGTCCTGCGGACGTGACGATCCGTCAGTTCGACCCGGCGACCCCGGAGGTCTTCGTCGAGGACACCCTGGCGGGTGGCTTCACCTTCGACCAGCCCATGGGCTCCGCGGTGCCGTTGGCCCGCGCGCTCCGGGACGTGGTGGTCGTGGATGACTGGGCCTTCGTCGTGGGAGAGCGCTCACTGGACGTCGTGAGCCTGTCGGGGCGGTACCACCACGACGGCGACGACATCCCGTTCGATCAGCGGGGCGGCCTGGTGGACAAGGACAAGGACGGCCGGGATGACCGCGTCGTCGCGCACCTGGACCTGCCCGACGAGGCGACCTCCGTGGCGTACGTGCCAGGCACGGCCGCGACGAAGGACCTGCTCTATGTCGGCCTCGTGTCGCGCGACGAGAACGGTGTCGCCAAGGGGGGCTCGGTCGCGGTCGTGGACGTGGATGATCCAGCGACGAGGGTGTCCATCCTCCGGACGGTGCGCGCGGGCACCCACGGCGTGTTCGGCGTGGACGTGAGGGACGAGCGCCTGATGGCGGCAGCCGCGGCCAGCGGGCTTCATTCGTTCGACGTGTCCGTGGAGGCGTTTCCCGTGCACACCGCGGACGTCAGCGCGGGTGCGCAGGCGGTGGCCGCATGGGGAAGCCGGGCCGTGGTGGGAACGGGAGCTCGCACGGCCGACTTCAAGGTGGGGCCGGGACAGCTCCAGGTGTGGAACGTCGCGGCGATGCCCTCCGTGCTGACGACATTGCCCGAAGCCTTGTCCGCCCAGCGCGTGCGGATGCTGGGGGACGTGGCTGTGGTGGCGGCGGGGGATGCGGGGCTGGTGCTGGTCGACGTGTCGCAGCCGGTGCCGGTACGCCTCGCCAGCCTGGACGTGAAGGGCTTCGCCTGGGACGTGCGGCTCGCGGGCCGTCTGGCCTATGTGGCCGCGGGGGCCGCGGGTGTGGCGGTGGTGGACCTCAACAACCTGCTCGATCCGAAGCTGCTCTACCACGTCATCGGCACCCAGGGCGGTGACGCCCGTGCCGTGGCGACGGCCGGGGGCCGGCTGGTGAGCGTGCGCGAGCGCGGGATCCTCGGTTGGTCGCTGGAGTTCGGCGACGCGGCGGAGCTGTCCGTTTCTGGCGCGAGCGTGGCGGAGGGGGACGTGGTCGCCACGGACCTGCCGTCCGTGACTGTCTTCTTCTCGTCGGCCATCAAGGCCGACACCGCGGAGTCGGCCTTCTCGCTCACGGCCAATGGCGTGCCGGTGCCGGGACTGCCCCTGGAGGTGGGCACGTCCAGTGCCCAGCGCAGCACGTTGATGTTCCGGCCCTCCGCGCCGCTGCCCGCGGGCGCCGCGATGCAGCTCCATGTGTCTCAAGCCCTCCAGACGCCAGGGGCCGCGTCACTCATCGCGCCCTTCTCGCTGTCGTTCCGCGTGGCGGACGCGGCGGGGCGCGTGCCGGTCATCTCCCAGGTGGTGCCCCGCGTGGGGCCCACGTCCGGGGGGAGCCGCGTCGAGGTGCTCGGCAGCGGCTTCGAGCCAGGTGTGATGGTGAAGGTGGGCGGGGTGACGGCGGAGGTTCAGGAGTGGTCGACCACGCGGCTGCGCGTGAAGACGCCCCCGGGCGCCGTGGGTCTGGCGGATGTGGAGCTGGTGCAGTTGTCTGGCCTCTCCGCGCGTCGCGCGGGCGGCTTCCTGTACGTGGCGCCTCTGCGCGTGGGGAGCGCCATGCCCCGCTTCCTCAATCCGCGCGGGAACAGCACCGTGCGGGTGTCGGGCGACGGGTTCCTGCCGGAGTGGGCGGACGCGCTGGGCTCCACGCGGGTCCTGGTGCGGGGCTTGCCCGCCAGGGACGTGGCGGTGACTTCGTTCCATGAGCTGACGGCGCTGGCTCCGCCCGGCTCCTTTGGCGCGGCGGACGTGACGCTGGTGTCGCCGGATGGGCTGTCTCGCGTGCGCTCGACGTCGGAGGTGGGCTATGGCCTGGCGTTCTCCGGGGAGGAGAGCGTGGTGGCGGCCTCGCCTCACGCGCTCGTGGCCAACCCGGCGGACCCCCTCCAGGTGTTCGCGGCGGCGGGTGCCAGCGGCAATGGCAACACCTTCCTCCAGACGTATGAGGGGGCGCTCACCGGCAAGGGCCGCATCCCCGAGTCCTTCCGGGCGTTGGTGTTCGACGCCTCGCAGCCCGGCCGTCCTCGGACGTCCGGCAATCAGATCGTGGAGCCTCCGGACGTGCTCGTGGATCGCTTCTTCGCGACGCGCATGGGCCTGTTGGGGCAGGTGGAGCCTCCGGACGTGGAGGTGATGCCGGACTCGCTGGATGTGGCGGTCCGGGGCGGACAGCTGCTCGTGGCGAATGGGCAGAGCGGTCTGGCCGTGCTGGATGCGTCCCAGAGCCTGCGGTTGACCCTGCTGGGCAGGGCTCCGCTGGACAATGGGAGCGCGGACACGCCGCCGCTCGCCACCCGTGTGCTGCCGACGCCCACGGGCGCCTGGCTGCTGAGCACCACCCTGACGTTGGACCCGAAGGCACAGTGCCCCGGCAGTCCGAAGGCGCACGGCACCGACGGAAAGATGGTGTTGTTCGACACGCGCGTGCCGAGCGACCCGATGCGCGTGGGTGAGCTGGCGCTCGGAGAGGACGTCTTCGGCGCGACGTTCGCCCATGGCCGTGCGTTCGTGGTCACGGGCTCGCACGAGGGTGCCTTCAACTGCTCGACGGGATCTGGAGACCCGTTCGAGCTGCCGCCCCCGCCGTTCAACACGCTCAAGGGCCATGCCGGGGGCGACCACGCGAATCCGTTTGAGGGATACACGCCGCACGGACGGCTGCACGTCTTCGCCTCGTCGAGGCCGGGCGCGACGTCCAAGTCGATCTCCGCGAACTCGGCCCTGACGGACGTGGTGGTGGTGGGCGATGTCGCCATCGTCGCCGCGGCGGACCAGGGGCTCCTGTTCTTCGACGTGTCGGACCCGGAGAGCCCGTCACTGGTGCGGACGTTGCTGTTCGACGAGGCGATGTCCAACACCCCTGGCCACCCGCAGCGGTTGCGCCTGCTGGGCGACATGCTCTTCGTCGCGGCCGCGGAGGGGAGCGTGGTGCTGGTGGACGTGGCGGATCCGCTCCAGCCCAAGCTGGTGAGCGGCGGCAATGTGGAGCCGGCCCTGGACGTGGTGGCGGTGGAGGACCGACTGTTGCTCGCCGGACGCAATCAGCTGACGGAGCTGTCGGTGCCGTTCCTCTACGTGACGGGGATGGAGCCCGAGCGCCGGGCGCTCGTCCCGCCCGAGGCCGCGGTGCTGACGGTGCGCTTCAACCGCCCCCTGGCCGCGCCGTCCTTCACGGACAGCAGCGTCGTGCTGCGGCTGTTGCCTGGCACGAATGGCCAGCCCGGCGATACGGTGGACGTGACGTTGACGGTCGATGGCGCGGTGTTGACGGTCCATGCGGACGAGGACCTGCTGCCGGACCGCGACTACCAACTGTCAGTGGCCTCGTCCGTGACGGATCAGCGAGGCGGCGCGTTGCTCATCCCGTTCCAGCTCGCGTTCCACACGGCGGCTGTCGGCAGCCGGACCCCGACGCTTGTCGCGGTGACGCCGCCGTCCGCCTCGCTGGCTGGAGGCACACCGTTGACAGTGACGGGGACGCACTTCACTGGCACGTCCGCCGTCTTCGTGGGGGGCAATCCCGCGACCTTCACCGTCGACAGCGACGGTCAGTTGAGCGTGGTGGCTCCGGCGACCACCGTGGCGGGCCCGGCGGACCTCGAGGTCCGAAACGCCGGGGGCCCGGTCGCGGTGCTGCCGTCGTCCGTGCTCTACCTGGAGCCCCTGGAGGGGATTGGCGTGAGCCTCGTACCGGACCACGGTCCTGTGGCGGGCGGAACGGCCGTGTCGGTGTCCCTGTCGGGACGGGCCCTGGCCCCAGGAACGCGCGTCTTCGTGGCGCCCCATTGGAGTGACGTGGTGGGGTCGCAGAACCTGGATGTGGATGTTCGAGACCTGTCCTCGCTGAAGTTCATCACGCCCGCGGTGGACCACCCGGCGCTGGTGCCAGTGTGGCTCGCCCGCCCCGGCGGCACCCAGGTGCAGGTGGGTTATTTCTCGTACGACCTGCCGGTGGGCTCGTCGCTGGACCTGCCGGGCTTCCCGCCCCGCGTGGCGTCGGAGATCTCCCTGAGGGGCGATCAGCTCGCGGTAGGTGTGGCCAACAGCGGCTACTTCGGGCTGGAGCTCTTCGACGTGAAGGTGGAGGAGCACCCGTTGCGGCTGGGCGGGCTCTCCACGCAGGCAGCGGTGCGCGGGCTGGACCTCTCCGGTGCCCTGGCGTTCCTGGCCGTGGACGCGATGGGGCTCCAGGCAGTGGACGTGTCTCGGCCAGAGGCGCCGTTCCTGACGGCCAGCGCGTCCACGGGAGGGTCGCTCGCGACGAGCGTCCGGGTGGAGGGGGAGCTCATCTACGTGGGCGTCACGGACCCAGGCGCCGCGTGGGGCGGCGTGCAGGTGTTCCATGGCGGCGGACCCAGGCTGGAGAACCAGGACACGGTGTCGCTCAACGCCGACGTGCTGGCGTTGGAGCTGGGCGTGGATCGCTTCTACACGCTCACCTCGTCCGTGGCCGCGGGCAAGGGCAACGGCCTGACGCTCTCCATCCACACACGGACGGGCGCGTCGGTGGGACACATCTCGGTGTTCTCCGGGGTGCGCACGTATGAGCAGCTGGTGTCGAGCCGCCTGCTCGTGCGCTCGGGCCGTGCCTACGTGACGGTGGGGACGAAGCTGTACGTCTTCGACCTGTCCAACGAGTCCGCACCCAAGGTCCTCCAGTCGTCGGACCTGGGAAGCCCGGTGGTGGGCCTGAGCTTCGTGGGTGGCTCGTTGTTCGCAGCCACGGCTGGCCGCAGCACCGTCATCGAGGTGCCGCCGTCGGACCTGCTGGCGGTGGAACTGGAGCCCGCCGCGGGCAGCATCGTGCCGACCGGGCGGTCCATCCAAGCGCGCTTCAGCCTTCCGGTCGTGAAGGAGAGCGTGACGGAGAACACCTTCCAGGTGAGCGTGAACGAGGGCTCGGGCTGGGTCGGTGCGGCGGGTTCGTACGAGACCGTGTTCGCCACGCGCGGCTCGACGTCCATCTTCACTCCGAACGTAGCCTTCCCGCCGGGGTCCCAGGTCCGCGTGAGAATCACGGCGGGCGTGAAGGGCTTCGACACGCGGCCTCTGGCATCGCCGGTGGAGGCCGTCTTCACCATCGCGGGCCTGGACGCGCGTCAGCCGGTCATCACACGGCTGGAGCCCGCCTCCGGGCGGGCGAATGTCACCACCACCGTCACGCTCGAGGGTGGCGGATTCCGTGCGCCGCTGGCGGGCGTGCCCGGCACCCGGGTGCGGGTAGGCGGCCAGGACGCGGAGGTGACGTCGTATTCCGACAGCGCGCTGCAGGTGCGGATTCCCCCGTCCATCGCGGCGATGGCAGGGCCCGCCATGGTGGAGGTCATCGACGAGCCGTCAGGCCTGATGGCTCGGCGCCTGGGCGGTTTCCTCTACCGGGATCTGCTCCAACTGGTCGCCATGACGCCGTCGCAGGCGCCGCAGCAAGGCGGCGTCGTGGTGAGTCTCACCGGTCACGGCTTCCAGCCGGAGATGACGGTGACGTTCGGCGGGATACAGTCGTTCGAAGTGCGCGTGTCCTCCATGGATCGCGCGGAGGCGAAGGCGCCGCCGCATGCCTCCGGGCTGGTGGACGTGACGCTGGGGCTTCCAGATCAGCCCGCGTCCCAGCCGCTGCCGTTCCTCTATGGAGCGGGCGCGGTCTCGCGGCTGCCCACCCTGCCCGTGGCGCACGTGCTGGTGGACGAAGGCACGGCGTATGTCGCGCTGGGCGGAGAGACGGCCCTCACCAACGCGGATGGCTCGGTCGTGTACGAGGCATCCCGGGCCACGACGCAGGGCGGGCTGCTCATCGCGCGGCTGAACGAGCTGCCCATCCTGCGCGAGGAGAAGACCCTCACCTTCAGCGCGGCGGGGGGGGCGCGGCGGCTCGCGAAGGCAGGCGACGCGCTCTACGTGGCGGCGGGGCCCGCGGGCGTGCTGCGGTGGAATGTCGCGACCCCTGCTTCGCCGGTCGCGCAGACGTCCCTTCCGGTGACGGGTGGGGCGTTCGACGTGCTGGTGAAGGACGACCTGTTGTTCGTCGCGGATGGGACAGGCGTTTCGATGTACCGGCTGGGAGAGACGGCGGAACCGTTGCCGGTGGGCCAGCGGCTCCTGTCCGGTGGCGCCAGGGCGATGGTGTTGTACGGGTCTCTGCTGGTGGTGGCGGACGGCAATCCGGCGACGCCGCGGCTGCACGTGCTGGACGCGGCGAACGGGGCGTTGTCCGAACTGGGCGACGGCTTCCCGTTGTCCATGCCGGCGAGACACCTCGCCGTGAGCGGCACGCGCGTATTCGCGTCGCTGGGCACGGCGCGTCAGGTGCAGATGGTGGAGCTGGCGGACCCGCCGCATCCGGCGGCGGGAGGCGTGCTGGTCCTGACGGATCCGCTGGGGCGGACCTGGATGTCGGCCGAGCAGACCTGGGTGGCGGGCGGAGTGGCGTACGTGTCCGGGGGCGGCGGCAAGGTGCAGCGCTTCGCCGTGCCGGTGGGTGGCGTGCCGGTGGCACTGGAGCGGTTGCAGGTCGTGGGCGATGCGCGCACGGCGGCGTTCGCGGGTGACTACCTGTTGGTGGGCACGTTGTTCCTGGATGGGCAGGGCTCGCCGGTGGAGCTGCCGCTGTCGCAGGCGCCCTCGTCGTCGGCCACGCTGGCTGGCTCCCTGTCGGTCGTGGAGCTGGACCACCTGGAGGTCGTCGGGACGACGCCCTCCGAGGGTGAGACGGTGTCGGTGGGAACGGCCCCCCAGGTGCACGTGACGACCCTCGCCGACGTCAACACGGCGCAGGGCGTGACGTTGTCGAAGGTGTCGGCGAACGGCGATGCGGCGGTCGCTGTCGCGCGGCGGGTGGTGGCGACAACGCGTGGGGCGGACGTGGTCCTGGAGCCGTATTCACCGCTGAGCCCGTCCTCCCAATACCGGCTGCACGTCGGCGCCACGCTGGCGGACCTGTCCGGTGGGGCGCTGGGCACGGACGTGGATGTGCGCTTCAAGACGGCCTCGCTGGTGTCGGCGGAGCTGCCGGAGCTGACGAGGGTGTTCCCGGCTCACGGACTGGAGGCGGGCGGCAATCGCGTGACGCTGACGGGTGAGCACTTCGCGGTTGGCTGCGGCGTGACGTTCGGCGGCGCCCCCGCGACACAGGTGGAGGTGTCCGGCGATGGCCGCAGCGTCCAGGTGACGGTGCCCGCGGGCGTGGCCGGACCCGCCGCGGTCGAGATCGTGAACCCCGGAGGACTCTCCGTTTCGCGGCTGGGAGCCTATCGCTACCTGGCGCCGCCGGTGCTGACGGCGGTGTCGGCGACGTCGGCTCAGTTCAACAGCCAGAGCCTCATCACGCTGACGGGACAGGGGCTGTACGGTGGGAGCCGGGTGTACTTCGGCACGGTGCTCGCGCCATCGGTCGAGCTGCTGTCGGCGACCCAGCTGCGCGTCCGCGTGCCGGATAACCTCACGGGGTCGGTTCCCCTCCGCGTGGCGACGCCGGGCCCGGACACCACCGAGCAGAGTGCGCTCTGGTCCACGCCCTTCACGTTCACGCTGGAGGAGACGGGATCGTCGTCCCTGGGCGCGGATGCGATGGCCCGGGTGGGCAGCACGTTGTTGGTGGCGCGGGGGGGCAGGCTGGTCGTGCGCGGCCTGGCTCCGAACGAGACGCTGTATGACCTTCCGAACGACGTCCCAGGCGTGGCCAATGCCACGGCCCTGACGGTCAGCGGTGACGAGGCCTACCTCGTGGGGCCCGGGCGTCTGGTGCGCTACGCGCTGGGCAACTGCGCCAGCGTCGATCCGGGCGCATGCTCGCCGCAGGAGCAGGAGCGGGTGCTGCTCGTGCCCGAGGGCGTGGTGCCGACGGCCGTCGTGGCCTCGCGAGACGCGGCCTATGTCGCGGTCGCGGGTGGCAATGAGGTGGTGCTGCTGGGCCGGGTGGACGGACAGCTGCGCGTGGTCGCGCAGACCACCCTGTCGGGCGGCATGCTCCGAGGCCTTGCTCGGGTCCAGGGCGCGCTGGCACTGCTCGTGGAGCAGGGGGGCGTGTCGCGGCTGGAGCTGAGGGACTTCACCAGCGGTCAGTTGGAGACGCTGGGGCAGGTGGACAACCTGCCGGCGCCCGCGTGGTCCATGGCCGTGGAGGGCAACCAGGTCCTCCTGGGGCTGGGAACCGGCATCCGATTGGTGGATGCCACGATGCCCAGGGAGCCTGCGTTGGTGGGCGGTTGGGACTCGCAGACGGCTGGCAACGACGCGCTGTCCGTGGCGCTCTCGGGGCCGTGGGCGTGGGTGGGGGGACGCACGCGGTTGTCCTGGGTGGACACGACGGCGCCTGACGCAGGCGTGTTCCAGGAGCGCACCTGGGCCCCGGCGAGCGGGCTGCCGAATGCGCGCACCCTGGTGGTGGGCGGCGTCGCGGTGGCGGCGAATGCGTCCACGATGAAGACGTTCCACCTGCCCTATCCCGTGGCGGTGACGACATCGCCGGCGCCGGGTGGCGACCTGCCTCCCGGAGGGACGGTGTCGATGACGCTGTCGCCCTTCCTCTCCCCGTCGGTGGCAACGGCGAGCACGCTGGTGGTGAAGTCCGTGGCCGGCTCGACTCCCGTCCCGGGATCGTCTGTCGGCACGGGGTACCTGCGCGGCTACACGCCGGTGCCTTCGCTGATGGCGGGAACCGTCTACGTGGCCGAGGCGCAGCTGGCGGGCTCCGGGGCGGTCGGGGGTACCCTGCGAGGCCCCTGGCGCTTCCCGGTCGTCGGCGGCGCCGAGGGCACCACGATGGGACTCACGTCCATCCTTCCCGACCATGGGGACGTGGCGGGTGGGACGTCCGTGCTGCTCACCGGCTTCCAGTTGGACAATGTGTCGAAGGTCTACTTCGGCGGCACGGGCGTGGTTCCGGAAGCGGGCCGCAGCGATACCGCGCTGCGCGTCCACACGCCGGCGGCGGACGTGGCTGGTCCGGTGACGGTGGCGCTGGAGTCCAGCACGCAGCCCTGGCTGCGATGGGACGGGGCGTTCACCTATGTCGCCCAGCCGTTCGTCAGCGGAGTCATGCCCGCGGTGGTTCCGCTCGAGGGTGGCACCGTGACGTTCACGGGTGGGCGGTTCACGCGCGGGCTCGCGGTCTTCGAGGCAACGGCCCCCGTGAAGGTCGTCGCCCTGACGGGCACCTCGCTGACCGTGGAGCTCGCCGCGGGGGCCGCCGGGCCCGTGGCGCTGCGGCTGGAGCAGCCCGGGACCGCGGCGGTGTCACTGGGCGCGCTGGTCAGTCGCGCGGATCTGCGTCCGCCCGCCGTGGTGTCGTGGGAGCCGTCCGGCGCGTCGGGTGGACAGAGCGTGCCCGTGGCGTCTCGGTTCACGGTCCGCTTCGACGAGCCCATCGCCCCGGCGAGCGCTGCGCAGGCGACGCTCCGGCGGACCCTCACGGGGCTCGAGGTCGCGGCGACGGTGACGGTGGCCCCGGATGGACGGAGCCTCACCCTGGTGCCGTCCGCGGCCCTGGAGCAGACGACGCAGTACACGTTGAGCGTGCAGGGCGTCACCGACCTGGTGGGCAATGCCCTCGTGCAGGGCGGCACGGTGACGTTCCGCACGGTGGATGGCGTGCCTCCTTCGGTGGAGCTCATCGCGAAGGGCTCCGGCCTGCCCGTGGTGAACGGCGACCGCTTCAGCGCCCAGACGGTCTGGACCTTCGAGGTCCGCGCGACGGATGACTCCGGTCAAATCAGCGCACGCAAGCTGTTCGTGGACGGGGTCGCCGTGGCTGGGAGCAACGGCATCTTCACGTACACCTGGCCCACGGGGAAGGTGGGCTCCTCTTCGGCGCTGGTGGCATGGGCCGAGGACGCGGCGGGCAACGTCAAGCAGACGGATGCCATCACCGTGCAGGTGGTGAACGACCTGCCGCCGACGGTCGCCTTCACCGCGCCCGCGGTCGCGCAGCTCACCCTGGAGGAAGGGGCGTCGCTCGACGTGGTGGTGGTCGCCACGGACAACTCAAGCGTGAGGAGCCTGGAGCTGCGGCTCGATGAGGCGTCGCTGAAGCTCGTCACGAATCCCACCGGCCCGCTGACCTACGCCCTGAAGGCGCCGCGGGTGGGGGCGGGACCCGAAACCTACGCGCTCACGGCCCGCGCCGTGGACGATGCACAGCTCGTGGGCAGCGCCGCGCCCGTGTTGCTCACGGTGACGCCGGACATCACCGCGCCCGTGGTGGCATTCCTGTCGCCGGCGGCGGATACGCGGGTGGCCTCGGGGCGTGCGGTGGAGCTGCGCGTGAGTGCCACGGACAACAACGCCGTGAAGTCCGTCCGCTTCACGAAGGATGGGGTGGATCTGGAGACGCTGACTGGACCGACCTGGTCGACGCGCTGGACCGCGCCCGTGGTGACAGCGCCGACCCCGGTGACGTTCGTGGCCCATGCGTTGGACGCCCGGGGGAACGAAGGGACAGCCCCGTCGCTCACGGTGACGGTCGAGCCCGCCAGCGCACCGATGATCTCCCTCGTCTCTCCGGCGGGCGAATGGACCTACACGGAGGGGACCCAGGTGAGCGTGAGCGCCGAAGTGGCCGCGTCCGCCGGAATCAAGCACGTGGTGCTCGCCCTGGATGCCCAGGAGCGCGTCCTGACCTCGCCGCCGTGGAGCGCGAACTTCACGGCGCCCGCGGTGGGGGCTGGGGGAAGCCGCGCCACGGTGAAGGCCCTGGTGCGCGACAACGCAGGGATCGAGGCCACGTCGCTCCGGCAGATCATTGTCCAGGACAGCAATGCCCTGCCGCCGACCCTCGTGTTGCCGGTGGAGTTGGAGGGGCCAGTGTTCGCGGGTGGCGCATCGGTCTCGGCGCTGGCCACGGCGAGCGTGGGCGCCCTCGTCCAACAGCAGCTCTTTGTCGCGGATGCGGGTGTCTCGACAGGCTCGACGGGGAATGTGTTGCCGCTGGGGCCTGAAGGTGCCCCGGTCCGCGTGGCGGCTCAGGCTTCGGGGCTGGGCGGCACGGTGGCGGCCGCATCCGAGGGGATCCTGGCGGTCTTCGCGCAGGGCCCTGCGTCGCGCTCCGTGCTGGACGGAGTCGACACCGTGAAGGCCCTGGCGCTCCAGGGAGACGAACTCTTCGTCCTCCGAGACGACGCGGGTGGCGGCGCGGCGGTGGAGCGCCGGTCGCGAGCGGATGGAACGCTGGCGTCGCGACGGAGCCTGGAAGGTGAGCCCGCGGGGCTCGCCGTCCGGGGTGAACGAGTGGCCGTGGTGTCGCGCCTGGCGGGAGCGGGAACGCTGCTGCTTCTGGACGCGGAGGACCTGTCCACGGTCGGAAGCGTGACACTGCGCCGCGAGCCCACGTCCGTGGGCGCGTTCCGCGGTGGCTTCGTCATCGGAACCGATGAGGGACTGGAGTCATACGACCCGGCGGGCGCGCTGCGTGCACGCCTGCCCATGGGGAACGTCACGGCGCTGGCGCTTCAGGGCGACCGGCTCTACGCGCTGGCGGGGGGATATCTGTCCGCGGTCGACCTGACGGTTCCTCCGGCGCCGAAGCGGGTGGCGTGGGTGCAGACCGAGGGCGTCGCCGTCACCGCCCTGGGCGCGGAGCGAGCCTGCGTGGTGGGAACGATTGCGCGTTGCTTCACCCTCGCGGATGGAGCGCTGTCGCTGGTGGGGGAGAAGCCGCTGGGTGGCACGGCGACGTCCGTGGCGACGCTCGGACCATGGTTGCTTGCGGGCTCCGATGCCGGGCTGACGGTGCTGGATGCTCGGGCGGCGCCGCGGGTGGCGGGCCGGTACCCGGAAGTGCAGGGACGCCTGGTGGCTTCGGGCAACACCGTCTTCGCGGCGAAGGGGACGATGCTGTCCCGGCTCGCCCTGGGGCGTGGGCCCGCGCTGCCCCAGCTGACACTCGCCCTGGCCGCCACCACGGCGCCAGGCGCGCGCCTGGCGCTCACGACGACATGGGCGGATGGCGCGGAGCCACTGAATGCCTTCACCGCCGAACTGCTGGTCGACGGTCGCGTCGTGGAGGCGCTCGACAACGTCCTGCCCGCGTCGGTGGACCTGCCGCTCACGGTCGGTGAGGCGCTGGTGTCCCTGCGGGTACGGGACCTGGCTGGCAACGTGGCCCAGGCTTCACAGCCGGTGTCGCTGGTGGACGCTGGGGTGGGGCCAGTGCTCGTGGCGCTGGAGGTTCCTGACGTCGGGGTTCTGGAGGGCACGGAGTTCCAGGTGCGCCCGGTGGCGGCGTCGCCGAATCAGGTGGCCCGCGTCGAGGTGTCGGTGGCGGGAGGTGCGCCCGTTGTCTTCACCGCGCCCGCATGGGCAGGCGTGCTGCGCGCGCCGCAGGTCGCCCAGGATGGCACGGTGACCGTGACCGCCGTCGCGGTGGATGCGCAGGGCCGCCATGGCCCGGCGAAGTCCGCCCAACTCCAGGTCCTCGACGACACGGGGACCGCCCCGGTCGTGAGCGCGCTGGAGCCCGTGGAGTCGACCTCCATCCTGGAGGGGACGCGCGTGCGGGTGATCGCCACGACCTCTCCGGCGACGGTCAGGGAGGTCCGCTTCCGCGTCATCGGGCCGGACCTGCAGGCCGTGGAGCAGCAGCGCGTGGTGGCGGCACCCTATGTGGCCTCGCTGCTGATGCCGCAGGTGACAGGCAGCACGTCCGTGAGGATCGAAGCGATCGCGGTGGACACCTCCGGGCGTGAGTCCGCGCCGCGGACGAAGGACCTCATCGTGGTGGACGACACCACGGCGCCGCTGGTGACGGTGACGGTGGAGCCGACCGCGGGACGGATCGCGGCCGGGAGCCCGCTGATGTCGACGGTGACGGCGCAGGACGCGGGTGGAGTGGCGCGCATCCAGCAGGTGCTGAAGCGGGATGGAACTGTCGTCGCCACGGGGAGCGGCCGGCTCCGCTATGTCGTGCCGCCGGAAACCCAGCCGGGTGTGGAGCTGAAGCTGGAGGTCACGGTCACCGACCGCGCGGGCCTCACGCCGTCGCTGACGCCGACGGTGTGGAAGGTCGTGGCGCCTCTCGCGCCCCAACCGGGTTCGCTGTTCGCGCAGGACTTCGCGGGCGCCGAGCAGATCGAAGTGCTCGAGGACCGCGTCTATGTCCGCACGGCCACGGGCTTCGAGGTGGGGCAGTTGACGCGCGGGCCAGTGCCCTCGCTGACCCACCTGGGCCGCTTCACGTCCGCCTCACCCCCGCGTTCCATGGCGGTCCAGGGCAACCTGGTGCTCCTCGCCTACGGGGACCCGGGGCTGGACATCGTGGACGTGACCACCGCCACGGCTCCCCGGCATGTCGGGCACGTCGAGCACTCCCTGGAGCAGGTCTTCACGTTCGCGGGGACGGCCTACGCCTCCAAGGGGTCGGTTCCCCTGGAGTACCCGAACTTCATCGACCTTCATGATCCCGCTCGGCCGGTGCTGACCCAGGCCTCCTACCTCTGGGGTTCGAGCACGTTGCTCGCGGGCGGACGGGATGGCTACCTGGCCAGACTCAACGTCAATCAGGTCCAGATGCTGTTCCGGGTCGGAGGCTGGCCTGCGGCCCCAGTGCCCGCCAACCTGTACCTGCCGGCAGGGGAGTCTGTCATCGCCGCGAAGCGGGATGGGAACAGGCTCGTGGTCGCCACGGATCGCTTCCTCCGTGTCCGGGAGTACTGGGACGGGGGCTCGTTCTCCGTTCCGCTCGGGGCTCCGGCGCGCGCGATGCAGGTGGTGGATGGACGCGCCTATGTCCTGTGCGAGGACGGCTTCCTGCGAATCGCGGACGTTCGTGAGCCCATGACGGTGGCCCTGGTGGCCGCGTCCTCCCTGGAGGCCCGCGATCTGGCGGTCTCTGGAGATGTGATGTTGGCGGCGGGTGCCGCCGGGGTGGAGCTGAGAGCGCTGCCCGGACGTGAGGAAGCGGTGGCCACCACGCCTTCCGCCACCTATTCCGTGGCGCCTGCTCCGCTGGGATTGACGGCCTTCCACGACGGCGTGCTCGTCGCCGTGGGGAGCGCGGGCGTCCGGCAGTTGGGGTTGTCCAAGCCGGGGATGCTGGAGATCCTCAAGAGCTTTGCTTTCACGAACACGACGCAGCTCGAGCAGGCGGGCGGGTCTCTCTTCAGCCTCTACGGCAACGTGGTCTACCGCGTGGTGGACCGAGGCAATGGGACCATCGACGCGGTGACGGGGCTCAGCCAGCTGGGTGAGGTCTCACGCTTCAGCGTGTCTCCGGGCCGCCTCTGGGGCATCAAGGCGCAGAGGGTGTCGAGCCTCGCGCTGCTTCCGGACACGGGGGCCACGGGGCTCACCCTGTCTGTCGGGACGTTGGACATCTCGGGCGACGAGCGGAAGGCGGCGGTGGCATTGGGGTCGGCGGGCTGGACCCTGGTGGGCGTGGATGGCTCCGGAGTCCTGCGTCGCTGGGCGACGCAGGCGGAGCTCCCGGTGCTGGCGCTGGCGCTGGACGACAGCTTGCTGGTGACAGGCAACGCCACGGGGCTGACGACCTGGCAGGTGACTGACACCGGCGGCGTGCGGCGGGCGACCGTGCCCACCGTGGGGGCCGTGACGCGGCTCCGCCTGCATGGCCGCCTGGCCATCGTGAGCGAAGCGGCTGGGGGAGTGCAGCTCTTCGACCTGACGGACCCGGACGCCCCCCGGCTGGTGGGAGCGGTGCCCGCGGGACGCGCGGATGACGCCGTGGTGGCGGGGTCGGACCTGATTGTCGCGGATGGCTACCTGGGGGTCCGCCGCTTCCCGGTGGACTTCCTGCGCGCTGCGCCGTCGGTCCGCATCGCGTTGCCGCTGCCGGGTACGGAGGTGGCCGCTGGGTCTGAGTACCTGGTGATGAGCGCGGCCTCTGGCTTCGGGATGAACACCGCGGAGCTCCTGGTGAACGGTCGCTCCTTGGGCATCCTGGATGACGTCGATCCGCAGTCGCCAATGTCGGTGCCCCTGGATGGCGCCGTGGGCACCGAGGTTTCGCTCCAGGTACGGGTGCGCTCCGCCAATGGCACGTCCACGCTCTCCGCACCCGTGAACATCAGGGTGGCGGCGCCGCAGGTGCCGCAGCAGCCGCTGGGCCTTGTCTTCAGCCGAGTCAGCGCGTCCTATTTGTCGGGGCAGGCGGCCACGGTGTCCCTGGCCGCGTCTGGGGTCGTCTTTCCCGCGACGGTCCGTCTGCTACTGGGGGACAGGAACCTGGGAGAGGGCATCATGAGCGGAGGGATTCCGGACATCACCTTGACGGTCCGGATGCCCGTGGTGCAGGCCCCCTTGACGGAGATGCTCCGCGCGGAACTCGTGGATGCGGCGGGCCGGACTGCTTCAGTCCAGAGGCAGGTGAGCGTCAATCCGACGCCCCTGTTCACGGTGGCGCCCACCGGTCTTCCGGCGGTGCTTCGTGCCCTGCCATTCGAGAACGTCATCCAGAGCGCCCCCTACTACTGGGGAAATGGTCCGTACACGCTGGAGCTGTTGATGGACGGGGTCCCCGTCGCGACGAACGAAGTCCTGGCCTCCGATGGCAGCGGGAAGAGCGTGCGCTATGTCCTGCGCATCCCGCAGGAGCGCGTGGCCCAGAAGATCTCGCTGACGCTGCAGGTGAGAGACCCGCAGGGCCGCACTCTGGGCAATACGGTGGAATACACGGTCAAGCCCGACGGGGAGCCGCCGGTGATCACTTCCTTCTCCGCGCCGTCGTCGGCCCGCTCGGGTGACGTCGTCACGGTGGCGGTGAACGCCTCCGATCCGGACGGCGATCTCGCCTCGCTGAGCCTGCTGGCGGATGGAGTGCAGGTCGCCACCACGGCCCAGGGGCTGCTGTACACGCAGTTCGTGCTGCCAGCGGCCGGACCCTCCGGCGCGGTGTCGCTCACCGCGGTGGCTGTGGATCGCGGTGGCCGGGAGATCCGGCAGGCCGCGACCGTGCAGGCCCTGCCCAACCTGAAGCCGGTGGTGACCCTCTCCACCGTGACAGGGCCCTTGTACGAGGGGTACTCCAAGCAGTTCTGCATGCAGGTGTCCGACAGTTCGAAGCTCACTCGCGTGGAGCTGCGCCTGAACGGAACGCTCCTGGCTCAGTCGTTGGGCTGCGATAGCGCTTCCTGCAAGTCGCTGTGCGCGACTGCTCGGGTGCCTCCCTTCACGGCGAACCTGTCCGCGACGGCAGAAGACGCCCTGGGGGAGAGCGACAGCACGGTTGCCACCTACCCCGTGGGCCTCAACTTCCCCCCCAGCGTCACGGTCGCGACCAGCTACCTGGTCGCCGGGCGCAACATGCAAATCCATGGCTTGCTGTCGGATGAGCTGACGCCGGTGTCCTGGGTGTCGTTCCGGGTGGACGGCGACCTGTATGCGATCACCTCGTCCCCCAGCGACTACGTGGCCTTTCCCCTCCGTTGGGATGTGGAGGGGACCGTCCAGGTCGAGCTGGAGGCGGAGGACCAGTCGGGACTCCGTGCGACGGCCATGAAGACCCTGCCCGTGCTCGCGGCAGGCGCGGGACAGTGGTGCGCGCTTCCTGTGCCGGCCGGAATCCCGTTGACCTACCTGGAGCCCGCGGCCGCGCCGGGCGCCCCCTGGTGCTCCGGGTATACGGGTGTCAACACGGGAACCTGGGTGTCGCTGCCCTTCGACGGGCCCGTGAAGAGGCTCACTTTTGAAACCCAGACGCCGGCGGTCGTAACGGAGGCGTGCGAGGATCCGACTTCCGACTGCAAGACAGGCATCCAGACGGTGAAGAACCTGTCTGCTGATGCACGGATCTTCGTCCAGTACCCACTGGGAACAACCGGCCCGTCCACTCTCAAGCTCCTCAGCGCGCAGTTGGGCCAGGACGCGAAGTGCGATCCGGCTTCGCAGGACTTCGTCTGCGTCGCTGGAACCTGCGAGCCGGACGTCCACGGTGTTCATCGTTGCAACCTGCCAGCCTGCATGGACGGCAAGGACAACGATTCACCTCCGGACGGGCGGGTGGACTACCCCTACGATCCAGGATGCACGTCGCCGGAGGACACCTCGGAGGAGGACCCGGATCCGCTGCCCATCTGTGGAAACAACGTGGATGACGATGGGGACGGCTTGATGGACTTCCCCAACGACCCGGCATGTGGCTTCGCGGCTGGGGGCCAGGAGGTCCCGGGCAATGGAGAGAGCTGCGCCGCTCCGGCGGTCATCACCGCCGCGCTGACGTCCGTGTCGCTCACCACCGCGTCGACGGACTTCGAATCAAGCTGCTCGGTCCCTGCCCCTGACCGTGTCTACGGCTTCCACTTCCCCGGCGACGGCGCCTTCACGGCCAGGGCGGACTACGCCAACGTCGCGCTGCGCTCGGTCTGCCCCCTCGAGACCTCCGAGTTGAGGTGCGGCAGAGGGTACTTCGATCATCCGAATGACTACGGGGTGACCGGGAAGGTGTCGAAGTCATTGGAGGCCGGCACCTACTTCCTCGTGGTCAGTGGCTCCGAGGATGCCCAACTGCAGGTCTCGGGGACCCTCTACGATGGGACCACCTGCGATCCGACCCAACCCTGGTTCGCCTGCGAGTCCGGGTCGTATTGCCTGCCCACGGATGGAGAGATGCGCTGCCGGATGGCTCAGTGCAGCGACTCCGAGAACAACAATGACGAGGATGAGCTGATCGACTACCCGGAGGATCCGGGGTGCTCCTCTCCTCAAGATGACGACGAAACGGATCCCCCGGTTCAGCCGGAGTGCTCGAATGGCGTCGATGACGACGGGGTGAATGGAAAAGACTGGCCCGAGGATCCGGGATGTGGATCCGCCGCGGGCGAGGTGGAGGGAGGGGGCGACGGTGAGAGCTGCGCCGCCCCCCTGGTCGTCACCTCGGAGTTCACCCCGGTCTCCCTGGTGGGAGCGACGAAGGATGAAGAGCAGAAGTGCGGCCCCGCCGCGCCCGACCGGGTCTTCGGTGTGCGCATGCCGGGCTCAGGCTACGTCTACGTCGACGCTCCATTCGCCACGGTCTCCCTGCGCAGTGGTGGCTGCGCCGTCTCCGATCAGACCTGCAAGGTCGCGGTGGATCCGTCCTTGATGCGCAGCGCGTTCTCCGAGGAACCGCCGGATGGCGGCCTGCCGGATGGCGGCCTGCCGGATGGCGGCCTGCCGGATGGCGGTGTGCCCGGGGGGAGTGACCTCGCGGGCGGTACGCCCGACAGCGCCTCGCTCGCGGGAGGAACACAGGTCCAGGCGTTGGCCGACGGCGGCGTGCCGAGCACGAACAGGCTCTACGTCAATGGGGACAGATCCGCCTTCATCATCGTCAGCGGGACGCGTGACACGACGATGCACGTCACAGGCGTCCTGTCGTGGGACGAGCCCTGTGATCCGGGCCGCCCCTGGTTCAGTTGCAACGCGTCGCAGACATGCGCGGCGGATGGCACCGCGCACCGGTGCGTCGACATCGCCCCGTCGATGAGGGCGAGGGAGCGCGACCACGGCTCTTCGTCCATGGGGCGCGGAATGCCCCCCGAGGACCGTGAGTCCTCGGGCTCCGGAACCGCTGCTCCGAAGGTCCGGCGCCCGGCGGCGCCTCCTGCGACTCAGAAGCAACAGGCGCAAGATGTGGAGGCCGTGCTCACGCCGGCTTCCGGACCGCTCCTGGCCTCGGTCCTGGCCGGCGCGGAGAGGATGTCCTTGCCCGGCGGGGACTGGGAGTCCCGCTGGGGCTGGCATGCGATGCTGGAGTCGGTTGGCGGTGGTGCGGCGGCTCGGAACGATGTCTGGAGTTGTGGTGACGGTGACTGCGCGGGCGATTTCGTCCGTCAGTCCTCTGGAGGCGGACAGTGAAGCCGGGGCTGGTTTGGGGAGTGCTGGTGCTGGCGGTGTGTGGGCTGGGGGCGTGTGGATCGCGGGAGGAGGTCGCGCGGGTCGGGGACACGCCGGTGTTGCTCGCGGACGTCGCGCTGCAACAGCAGGCGGGGGGGACGCCAGAGGCCGCGCTGGAGGCGGTGGTGGACCGGACGTTGCTCGCGGAGGCGGCTCGGCGCGACGGTCTGCTCAAGGACCCGGCGCTCACGGCACGTCTGGAGGCCGCGAGACGCGAGGTGCTCGCGCATGCGTATGTAGAGTCCGTGGGCGCGAAGGCCTCCACGGAAGAGGCCCTGCGCCAGCGCTACGCGGCCCAGAAGGATTCCCTGGCCCGGCGCGAAGTGCACGTGGCCCACATCGTGGTCTACGTGCAGCCGCAGGCGACCGAAGCGGAGCGCGTGGCGGCGCAGGCTCGCATCAACCGCGTCTATGCGCGGCTGGTGGGAGGTGAGGACTTCGCGGTGGTGGCCAGGGAGACGTCGGAGGATGCGGCCACGGGCAGTCAGGGCGGAGACCTGGGCGTGCTGCGCGAGGGCCAGGTGGATCCGCGCTTCTTCGCGGCGGTGGCGGAGCTGAAGCCGGGTGTGCCTTCCGCCCCGTTCACGACGCCCTTCGGGTTGCATGTGGCGAAGGCGTTGGAAGCTCCGCGCACGGTGGTGCCCTCCTTCGAGGAAGTGCGGGGCGTGCTCGCGGCGCAGGCCCGCAACGACGCCGTGCAGGAGCGGACGGAGCAGCTTCGCAAGGACATCACCGTGAAGCGCTACCCGGAGCGGCTGTCCACCGGGAAGGCGTCTGGGCGGACCGAGGGGGAGTCGCGATGAGCAGGGGGATGCGACGCGCGTGGCTTTGGGGAGCCCTGGCGCTGACGGTGGTGGCGGGTTGCAGCAAGAAGCAGGACGCACCGGTGGCGCCAGCGGCGCCTGTGTTCGTGTCCCGGGCGCCGCTCACTCCGGCGCTCGCCCAGGCGTGTTCGTCGGTGGAGCCGGTGTCGACGAATACGTCGTGGCGCGGCGGCACCCTGGTGGTCTCGGGCGGCACCCAGGGCAGCGCGCAGATTCCCGGCGCGGCGGGGGAGCAGGTCCTGCTCGTGGTCCAGAACGGCGACGGTCAGGGCCTGAATGGCGTGCAGACCGCGCAGGTCACCTTGGATGGCGAGGCGGTGCTGACGCTTGCTCCCGGCACGCCCCTCGCGGTGCGCCGGGTGGTGCTGGGCGCGCCCAGCCTCCTGACGGTGTCAGCCACTGGAAGCGGAGAGGTCCGGGCCTCGGTCGCGGCGCTGACCAACCTGCCGTGCGTCCTGTCGAATCTCGTGGCGCAGGTGGTCAGCGATCCCCTGAAGGAGGATTCCTTCGACTGGAAGAGCTCGGAGACGCTCGGCATCGTGATGGTGGACCTGGTGGGCGAGGACACCACGGCTCAGGTGCTGCTCAATGGCGTGGATCTGCTCGCGAATGTTCCCGTGGCCGAACGGCGGACGTTCGCCGCGGCCGTCCCGCTTCAGGCCAACAACACCCTGAGGCTGGAGGTGCAGGGAAGCAGCGGCGGCAGCGCCCGGGTGGCCGTGTTCGACGCGGACGCGATTCCCCCCTCCCTGATGCTGTACGAGCCAGAGCCGGGCGCGTATTTCACGTCATCGCCCGCCCACTTCTCCGGCCGGTTTGGCATCGATACGAAGGATGTCACGGTCAATGGACAGACCGCGGGGCTCGTGGGGCATGACGGCTTCCAGTTCGAGATGGCCCTCACCGAAGGCATCAACGCTGTCACCACCACCATCCATGACAGCTGTGGCAACACCCGCCGCGAGTGCCGGCCGGTCGTGCTGGACAGCGAGTCCCCGGTGCTCGAGATCAGCGGTGTCTCCGAGGGGCTTGTCACCAGGGGACCGGTGACCCCTGTCTTCAGCGCGACTGGAGGAGCGGCGCCTGTCGTCACCACCGCCATCTTGAATGGTCTGCCTCTCCAGAGCGGAGACCCGGTTTCGCTTCAGGACGACTACGACCTGCTTGTCAGGGCGGAGGATGCCCAGGGGCGCGTCGCGCTGAAGCGGATCCACTTCGCCATTCGCACCGAGCCCCCCACCGTGGTGGTCACGGGCGTCGCGGATCAGCAGATGTATCCCGGTCCGGTGACCATCACGGTGGAGGTCACCAGTCCCTATATCGAGGCGTTCATCGTCAGCCTGGACTCTGGCGAATTCAGCAACGGCATGGTGGTGACCGCCCTCGGTCCCCACACGCTGTACATCGTGGCCCGTGACGCCGCGTACAACTACAACGTCCAACTGATCCGCTTCACCATCAATCCACCTCCGGTGCTGACACTGGTGTCCCCCATCAACGGCACGGTGACGAATCAAACCTCCGTGGAGCTGGTCGTCCATGTGGCGGACGACGAGACCGTGGGGGATGTGAAGGTGGGGGAGACCTCCTTCGTCCATGGAGAGGATGGGAACTGGCGTACCACCGTGTCGCTGACGGAGGGCAGCAACGTCTTTCAGGTGGTGGCGTACGACAACCTGGGAAGCACGGGGACGCTCCCGGTGCAGCTCCACCGCGACACGTCTCCTCCGGTCCTGGCGGTGGATACCCCGTTGGACAACGCAGTCGTGAGCACCGCCGAGGTGACGGTCTCGGGGATGGTGGCGGACGCGACCCCCGTGACGCTGACGGTGGCTGGCATTCCGGTGACCCCCGACGCGCAGGGGGCCTTCTCCACGCAGGCCGCGCTCGCGGCGGGCGTCAACACGCTGACCCTCATCGCGACGGACGCCGCGGGCAACGTCACATCTCTTTCGCGCACGGTGACGCGCGCCATGGCACTGCCCACGCTCATCGTGACGGACCCGCCAGACGGCTACGTCTTCACGGAGAGCAGCGTCACGGTTCGCGGTGAAGCCTCTGTTCCCGACCCCACCGACACGCCGGTGGTGACGGTGGATGGGAGCCCGGTGGTCGTCCACGCCGACGGGACCTTCGCCCATGTCCTCGCGGTCGAGGTCGGAGCGCGGACCGTCGTCATCCGGGTGACGGACAGGGGTGGGGCGAGCGTTCAAAGGACGCTTCAGCTCCTCCGGATGCCCAGGGGCGGCGACGCGGGCGTGCCTCCCGGTCAGGATGCGGGCACGCAGCCCTCGCAGGATGGCGGGGCGCAGGGCCCGCAGGACGGTGGTTCCACGGGCGCTGACGCGGGGCCTCCGTTCGAACTGGATGCGGGCGCTCCGGAGCCGCAGCCCGCTCCGAGGCTGGTGGTCACGGCGCCCGACGAGGGCGCGGTGTTGGGGGGCTCCCGCTTCGCGGTGACGGGCCAGGTCGAGGGCGGTGAGCTGCCGCTCCAGGTGACGGTCAATGGCTTCGCCGCGACGGTGGCGGCGCGGTACTTCAGCGCCTCCGTCGGGCTTCTGGAAGGGCCCCAGACCTTGACGGTCGAGGTGACGGACGCGCGGGGGCGGGTGGCCTCGGCGGTGCGCGAGGTGTCCGTGGATCGAACGCGGCCCTGGCTCGACATCACAGCCCCTGCGACGAACCCCGCGACGGTGACGCAGAGCCCGTACCTGCTGAAGGGGACCGCGGGTGATGCGCACCTGTCACGTGTGACGGTGGCGGGCGTGCCCGTGACCCTGGTGGCTGGCAGCTTCGCGGTGCCGGTGCCGCTCCAGGTGGGGGCGAACACCATTGAAATCGTGGCGGAGGACCTCGCCGGAAACCGTCGCGTGCTCAACCAGGTGCTGAACATCGCCAGCGTGCCGCCGCAGGTGACCGTGCTCACACCAGCGGATGGGACCGAGGCGGACTCGGATCAGATCGACGTACGCGTCCAGGTGAGCGGTGGGACGGCGCCCGTGACGGTGGCCATCGGTTCGCTCCCGGCCACGCTCGTGTCTCCAGGGGTGTACGCGCTGAAGGTGGCGCTGGCCCTGGGCCCGAACACCATCGAAGTGGTGGCGACGGACGCCAACGGCATGTCCAGCCGGGCGAGCGTCGGGGTGCGCTACCGCGACGTGGAGCATGAGCCGCTGGCGGTGTCCGGCGTGGCTCCGGCGCCAGGGGCGACGGGAGTGGAGACGGACGCGCTCGTGAGCGTGTCCTTCAACAAGCCGGTGGACGCGGCCACCGTGGCCAGCCACTTCGAGGTGCGGGCGCGGGGCGAGAAGCTCCAGGGGGGCTACTCGGTGGCGCCCGGCGGGCAGACGGTGACGTTCGTCGCGCGCGAGGCACTCCCGGCTGGGGAGCGCATCTATGTCAGCGTCAAGGATGCGCAGGCGGCGACGGGGCCGGATCAGTCCACGGCGTTCGCCAGCGAGTTCACCGTCCGCCGTCCGTTGACGGTGGTGCGCGGCGTGGTGCTGGACGAACGCCAGTTCCCGCTGTCCGGCGTGCGCGTGGAGGTGGTGGGGCAGGCAGGCCAGTCGACGCGCACGGGGCCGGATGGCAACTGGGCGCTGATGGGCGTTCGCGGCGGTCAGCAGGTGGTGGTGCGCTACGAGGGAGGCGCCACTTCGGATGGCCGGTCGTTGCCCACGGTCCGTCGCCCGCTCTTCGTGTCGGCCGAGCAGGAGACGCAGGACCGGCCCCTGATGCTCTTCCCGGTGGAGGGCGCCTCGGCGCAGCCGGTGAACGGCGTGGTCGGAGGGGCGTTGACGTTCAACGGCGTGCATGGCGCGCTGCGCTTCGACGTGCCCGAGGGGGGCCTGACCTTCGCGGATGGCTCGGCGGAGGGCACCCTCACGGTGACGGAGCTGCCGCCCCATGGCCGTCCGGTCCCCATGGAGGACCGGGCATCGCTGGCGGCGCTGTGGCAGCTTGGGCCCGAGCGCGTGCAGTTCCTCAAGCCGGTGACGCTGACGCTCCCGCTCCCCGAGGACACGCAGCTGCCGGCCGGACGCATGGTGGTGCTCATCGCGTTCGATGAGCGGCGCCTGGCGCTCAAGCGCGTCGGCTTCGCCCACGTGAGCACGGACCGCAAGTCGGTGGTGTCGGACGGGCCCGTGGCTTCGTCCTCGTTCGAGTTCTTCGGCTACATGGAGATCACCCCCGCCCAGCAGCTGAAGGTGGAGGCCGCGCTGGCCCAGTCAGGCGGGGGAACGACGGGCGGCGGTGGGGCGACGGACGGCGGGCTGGGCCTGCGGACGTCCCCGCCGAAGCAGCGCTCGCTCTGGAGGGAAGTGGCCGGCTTGATCCTGACGCAGGCCCATGCCCAGGGGCTGCTGGGCCTCGTGCCGCTGGGGCTGAGCGCGATGGACTCCTTCCCTGGAGGGACGGCCCACGCGTGGGGCGTGGTGCGCGCGCCCGCGGAGGACGAGACGCGCCTGGAATTGACGGCGCCCGCGGAGGCTTCGCTCGGACAGACGGTGGAGGTGGACCTGCCGTACACGCAGGGCATCGGCTTCGTCGCGCGGTATGACGCCAACGCGGCCCTCGCGGACCCGGGCGGCGAAATGGTCACCGCGAGCCTCTCGGGTGTTTCCCCGGACGGCACGCCACTCGCGCCGGGCTCGGGCGCGACGTGGACGGTCCAGCAGTCCAGTGAAGCGACGCTGGCCACGGTGGTGACATTGGCGCCCGGGACGACGACGCTCGTCCTGACGGGGGCCACGCGGTTCGACACGCGCGCCATCGAGCTGAAGGCGACGTTGACGCCGCTCCCTGTCGATGGCGGCGTGGGCATCCCCAAGCGCGCGACGTTGCTCCTGCGACGCTCGGAGGTGAGCTCCGAAGGTGAGGTGGATCCGCTGCACGGCGCGGCGCGCTTCCAGGGCGTGCGCGTGGACATCACCAGCGTGAACGACACCGCGGCGCAGACGGGCGAGGCGGGCAAGTACAGCACGCTCGTGCAGGTTCCCGCGCCCAACACGCAGAGCATCGCCTGCGCGGACATCCCGCTGGGGCCCCGGTTCGTGGCGCGGCTGGACGCGGAGGGCAACACGCGCTTCGACAGCGTGGGCGGTTCGTTCCCCGTCTGCTCGCCCATGTTCTGGCTGTACCCAGGGGGCGCGACGCGGGCGGACGTGCTGGTGGATGTGCGGCTGCTGCACGGCGGCATCACCTTCAAGCACAAGGACGGGCAGCGGATCCCGGCGGTGTGCGCGGGCGCGGCACCGACCCAGCGGGATCCTCAGACAGGCGAGGTGCTGCGCATCTCCGAGGCCGACGTCGCCACGACGGAGGTGCACTTCTTCCGTGAAGGGGACCTGGATCATCCGTTGGCGCGCTACGCGGTGACGCGTCCGTCGGTCCAGGCGTGTCCGGATCCGGCGAACCCGCCGGAAGTGCCACAGGGCCAGTACTCGCGGCTGCGGCTGGGGCCGACGAACTCCGTCTCGCGGGCGACGCGCATGCGGTGCGAGCAGTTGCTGGTGGAGGGCGCCAGGACGGCGGAGGAGCGCCTGTTCCAGAAGAACGAGTGCACTGACAGCAACAGCGGCTTCCTCCGGTTGTCGGAAGGAGACCGGCTGGTGGTGTTCGCCGTCAACCACGCCACGGGCTATTCAGGCATGGCGACGGTGACGGTGCCGGCCATCAACCGCAACGCCCGGGTGGACGGCAAGTGTCCGGCGGACGCGAACGGTCCCCTCCAGATTCAGGAGGGCTCGCAGACCTTCGCCATCTCCCACTGCACGCAGCAGGAGCTGGGCATCCCCGGGGATGTGGACCTGTACCCGCCGGAGATCGACGTGCGGGTGCAGCGGCGCGCACAGGACGACGGGGTGCCGCAGGCGGCGAAGAAGCACCTCATCCGCACGGGCGGCGCCGGGACGACGCGCGACGACTACGTGCAGGTGGTGACCCATTGGCGCGTCCGTCGGGAGCGTCGACTGGCGGCGGGCCCGGGAGCGGGCGCTCCGGATGGGGGCTCGGACGGGGGCACCTGCGTGCGCGGGCTCCAGGCGGACGGCGGCGCGTGCGCGCCGGGCCTGCTGACGGACGACGACGCGGACGCGGGCGTGCCGCTGGAGGTGTTCTGTTCGGAGCTGCCGGCGACCGCGTCGGCCCTCCAGTTGGCTTCGTGCCTCCAGGATGACCAGGAGCTGAGCGACGTGCCGCCGGGGGTGCCTCCGCTGGCCGGGCAGATCGTCCGGGTGACGGGCAGCGCGGTGGAGCAGCCCGCGGTGACGACCTTCCCGGTGGCGCCGGGGCAGCACTCGGTGCACGTGGAGGCGGCGCTCCGGAGGCTCAACGCGGATGGAAAGACGGAGACCGTCA
The DNA here is from genome assembly GCF_009909145.1 of Corallococcus silvisoli. Taxonomy (NCBI): domain Bacteria; kingdom Pseudomonadati; phylum Myxococcota; class Myxococcia; order Myxococcales; family Myxococcaceae; genus Corallococcus; species Corallococcus silvisoli. The sequence continues at coordinate 8,682 of NZ_JAAAPJ010000002.1, read as the reverse complement.
ACAGCCTGCTGAGCGCGAACTACTACCTGCACATCGTGGGCAGCCGGTTGCTGGAGCGCGACCAGAACGGCGACGGTTGGGTGAGCCCCTCCGAGGACGTGGCGAGACCGCCGCACTTCGAGGAGCCGAGCCCGCGGGGAACGAACCCGCCGGGGCTGCCGGCGCAGGCCCTGGTCCTGAAGAACGTCTTCAAGCGCTACGACACGAAGGGTGCGCTGTCCGAGCAGTACGACATGGCGCGCGAGCACGAGTTCCGCATCCTCGGGTTGAAGCCGACGAGCGTGGAAGCGAAGGGAGACGGTTCGTCGCGTGACCTGTCCCAGGTGGCGGAGCCGGCCGCGGCGGAGCGCGACCTGGCGTATGACTTCCTGGCCCACCTGATGGAGCCGGAGGACCCGGGTCGCGCGGGCACGCTGAGTGGCGACTACCGGGTGCGCCTGGGCAGTGACGCGTTCGGCATCGACTGTCCGTTGAAGGTGGACGCAGTGGCCCACACCCTCGTGGCCAACTGCGGGGGCGAGTACCTGGCGGAGGTGCTCAGCGCGAGCGACATCCTGTACCTGGAGCTGTACCTGAGCGGGAACGCGGAGAACGTCCTCTACCGCTTCAATCTCTTCGGGCTCGCGTCACGCAAGGACGTGCTGGCGGCGTCGACGGAGTACCTGGCGGAGGCGGCCGTGGAGCCGGACGCCGCGGATGGCACGGCGGCCATCGGCCGTCCGGTGGGCCGCCCGGCGATGAGCAACTTCTTCGTGGAGCCGGAGCAGTTCAGCGCGGGAGTGCTGAAGCTGTGCAGCACCCCTGGCTGTGAGCAGTCCATGGGCAACCTCCTCAAGGAGGCGCTGCTGTCACGCGCGGTGGACGGGTCGTTCAACGTGGATGAGACGGAGCGTGGCCGCGTACGCGAGCAGCTGCAGCTGTCGCCGCAGGCCTCGGCGTCGGGGGCGAGGCGCTTCCAACTGGCGCTGCCGTCCGACCTGGCGAGCATGCCGGGCAGTCCACTGGGTGCGCGGCCGGTGTACCTGGTGTTGGAGTCCGCGGCGAGCCTCGCTGCCGGCGAACGGACGGTAACGGCGCTGGGCAAGCCCGAGGGCTCCTACAACGCCGCGAACGCGCGGGCCGTGGGGCAGGCCTCGGTGTCTGGCGTGAGCGCGTCGGACGGGCACCTGTCGTTCTCCCACGAGGACTTCTCCGTGCCGTTCCTCAACGGGGCCTTTGGGTTCTCGCGCACGTACAACAACCAGGACAACGAGCTCGCACCGCTGGGCCTGGGCTGGCGTCACAACTTCGAGGGCTTCGTCCGCGAGGAGCGCTTTGGCCGGTACGTGGTGGTCGTCAACGGGCAGGCCTACGGCTTCCCAGGCTGCGTGACGCCACCGTCGTCGGAGCCCGCGTCGCGGGGCAACGCGAGCGCGTGCACGACGGACAACACGCACGGTTTCACGCTGACGGTGGATGCGCCGGTGGCGGCGTCCGAGGGCGACACCGTCGTCCTGACGACGCCTCGGGGCGAGCGCTTCGAGTTCAACCGGAGGGCCATGGGCCCCTGGGACGAGGGCAAGCGCCGCTGGCTGCTCACGCGCTTCGGTGATGCGCACAGGCGCGCCGACGGCAAGGGCTGGACGACGCTCGCATATCTGCCGTCGTCGGACCTGGTGTCGACGGCGACGCGGCGAGGAGAGTCGGGAGAGGTGCAGCTGGCCTTCGGCTACGAGCCGGTGGACGTGCAGGCGCCCGGCGTCTCTCCGCTGTTGCGGTTGATGGTGCGCAGCCAGGGCTTCCAGTGGCTGAAGACCGTGACGCTGGCTGGAGGCATGGGAGGCACCTACACGGCGACGTTCACGCGTGACGGGGTTGGCAACCTCACGCGGGCGGCGCGGCGGCCAGGGAGCCCGTTCCTCATCTACAGCTACGAATACGAGCCCGTGCCCCAGTCGCTGGGGGCGACGGCGCGGTGGGCGGCGCTCAACGAGCTGTCCGTGGCGCGGATCATCCATGGCGCCACGGAGGACGCGGTGGGGCCGGTGCAGTGGTCCGCCAGGTACCTGCGGCAGTCGCCGCGGGCGCCGCACCCGCATGTGTCGACGCGCGAGGTGGTGTCGGAGGTGGTGGAGACGGGGATGGCGGGCGGGAAGCTGACGATGGCGTACGGCACGGGTGGCAAGCGCTCCGTCACGCGGCCTGACAACGTACAGGTGGACTTGCAGCTCAACACGTCCAACAACGTGTCCACGAGTCAGACGCCCGCGGGGCAGACGAAGCAGCAGTGGCCCAGCGACACGAAGGGTCAGAAGGTGGTGGTGGACCGTTCGGAGTCGCCCACCGGGCGCGTGATGAACATGACGTCCGACGCGAGTCTGCAATTGACGGACGCCGTGTTGACGAAGGGGCCGGACAACAGCCTGCCGGTGGCGGGCCTGGGGCTGGACCGGAAGCTCGTGCACTTCGAGCTGGATGCACGCTTCGGCCTGCCGACGACGTCGACGGTGAAGGTGGGGCTGGGGTCGGCGAGCATCACGAGTCCCCGCAACGCGACGGGAGACTTGACGGAGCTGAAGCTGTCCAACGCCGAGGGCACGAAGGCGGTGTTCCAGGCGCCGGAGTACGACGCGGACGGTCTGCTCAAGCGCTTCACCGACGCGCAGGGCCGCACGGTGCGCAATGACGACTTCAACGGCCTGGGCCAGGCGCGTAAGACGGTGACGTCGCTGGAGGGGGCCACGGGGTTGGGCATCCTGTCGAGGATGGTGACGTACGACGCGTACGGCCGGGTGCTGCGCTCCGAGGAGTTGGAGACGGGCGTCTACGAAGCGTGGACGTACGACGGGCTGGGGCGGGTGCTGACGCTGGAGCGGTCCGGGACGCCACCGGAGCAGTGGACATACGCGTACGCGGAGACGCAGTCGCCGGAGGGCAAGCCGGTCCTGACGGTGACGGAGACGCTGGCGCAGGCGGATGCGGAGGCGGGCGGCACGACGTCCGCGCACCTGCGGACGATGACGTACGAGGACGGGCAGTTGATGAGTGAGTCCCTGCGTGTGGGGGACCCCGCGCGCATCGTGACGACCTCGTATGCGTATGAGAATGGTCAGCTGAAGAGCACGACGGATGCGAAGGGCGACGTGCGGGTCAACGTCCATGACAGCGCGGGCCGGTTGGTTCGTGTCACGGTCAATGGCGTCACGGAGATGCAGTACACGCTGGACGCGGAGGGGCATCCCACGGTCATCACGGATGCGCTGAAGCGAGAGACGAAGGTGGCCTACGACGAAGCGGGCCGAGCGGTGTCGTGGGATTGGGGGGACGGCGACACGGAGTCGGTGACGCTGGATGCGCAGGGCAACGTGGTGCGCCGGGTGCAGGGAGCCACGGGAAACCACGCGTTGGCGCTGACGCGACTGGATGCGATGGGGCGTCCGAGGAAGACAGACAGCGAGCGGGTGGACGGCGCGGTCCATGAGGAGCGCATCTACGACGCGGCAGGCCGGGTGACGCGGGTCGAGGACGCGGAGCTGGGGCTCGTGGAGCAGATGGAGTACTCGGACGTGCTGGGGCGGCTGACGCGCACGACGCGCACCGTGCAGACGTCGAATGGCCGCTCGCTGTCGCTGGTGGAGACGCGGACGTATGACGATCCCGCGCGGCTGGTGACGCTGACGCGCACCATCGACACGGGCAGCGGCCCGCGCACGGAGACGCAGACGCAGTTGATGGATACGGCGGGACGGGTGCTGGAGACGCGGCGCGACGTGGACGGCCACGCGGCGGTGGACACATACCGCTACACGGAGCGGGGAGACGTGTACCGGCACGTGTCTCCGACGGGGGCGGTGACGCTCAGCACCTACGACGCGGCGGGACAACTGCTGCGGGTGAAGGACCCGGAGAACTTCACCAAGACATACGTGCGGGACAACGTGGGCCGGGTGGAGAAGGAGCTCGGTCCTCACCCTGGCTACGAGAGCACGCAGACGTACGACGGGTTGGGGAGGCCGGCGGTGCGCACGGTGGCGGCCTATGGAACGACGCCGAAAATGGAGTGGACGTATGCCTATCTCCCGGACACCCACGAGACGATGGAGACGGCGGTCCTGGGAGCTGGCGGCTCCATCGTGACGACGCGGCGCCACAACGCGCGCGACCGCCTGGTGAAGGAAAGCGTGGTGGGCGGAACGGCCCGTCGGGATGTGACGGTGGCGTGGGAGGGGCCGTGGGAGAAGTCACGGGTGGTGACGGAGGGGACGGGGTGGACGGCGGGCACGACGTATGACTCGCGGGACGACCGTGGTCGGGTGTTGGAGCAGAAGGAGACGTGGGCGTCGGGGGGCGCGTCGTACCGGTATGAGACGACGACAGCGTGGGTGAAGCGCACCTCGACGACGACGAGCGTGGACACCGCGGGAGTCCAGAGCGACACGCGCAGTGCGCAGGCGGAAGTGGACTCGCTGGGCAACGTGGTGTGGCTGAAGCAGGGAGGGTATGCGGACGTCTGGGATTACGACGCCGCGGGCGTACTGGCGAAGCAGCAGAAGGCAGGGATGCCAGCGACGACGTACGCGTATGTGAATGGCCTTTTGAAGACGGAGTCCTACGGCGGCGAGACGACGCAGTACAGCTATGACGCCGCGGGGCGCGTGACGGACCAGACGCATCCGGATGGAAGACAGACGCACTATGAGTACAGTCCGCGAGGCCTGAAGTTGTTGGCGCGCTACGGGAAGGCCAGCGCGTGGGATGCGACGACTTATACGTACGACGCGAACGGGACGCTGGAGACGGTGACGTACGGGGCGGAGAGTCCCGGTGAGAGTCAGATGTGGACGTACTCGCGAGGGGCGCGAGGCGAGTTGCTGGGGGCGCAGCATCCCGCGGTGGGTGCCTTTGTATATGGTTATGACGGGCTGTTGCGGCTGACGGAGGTGAAGCCTCCGACGGGCAGTCCGACGCCAGCGCAGACCTTCTCCTATGACGCCCTGGGGCGTCAGGTGCAGCGGACGCGAGGGACGTCGACGTGGCTGACGACGTGGAGTGGGGGCGTGTCCACGCAGGTGGATGCGAACCACGACACGGTGGTGACGCTGGTGGACGGCCGTGGGCGTCCGTCGCGGGTGGCGTACCAGCCCGGGGCTGCGAGCGCGCCGAACACGGAGTTGACGGCGGTGGCGCTGTCATACACGGCGGCGGACCAGCCGTGGCGAGTGGAGGAGACGCGAGGAACGCAGACCCTGGCGAATGTCTACACGTATGACGCGCGGCGGTTGCTGACGCGACAGGCACGCGGCACGGATGCGGTGGATTACACGTACCGGCCCAGTGGGCAACGCCTGACTGTGACGTCTCCGGCGGGAGTGGTGACGTATGGGTATGACTCGCTGGAGCGGCTGAGTTCGACGATTGGCCCTGCGGGGACGACGGACTTCGAGTGGGAGGCCGGAGGCGGGAGGCTGCTGTCGGTGAAGGGCGGCGGCCTGGTGGAGCGCCGCTGCTACGAGGGGCGCGGTCGGCTGAAGGCGGTGCTCAATGCGAACGCGGATGCGGCTTGTGACACGCTGGCCACAGCGGCGGGGCTGAAGAGTCTCTTCGAGTACACGTACGACGCCCGGGGCAACCGGCTGACGGAAGACTACCGGGATGCTCCGGCGGGGACGCTGAAGCGGACGAAGTACGGGTATGACGGGGCGGACCGGCTGACGGGGGTGAAGTACGAGGATGGGCGGGCGGTGCTGTACCGGCTTGCGGTGGACGGGACGCGGCTGGAGGAGAAGGAGACCGCGGCCGGGTATCCGGGAGGGTTGACGCCGGAGGCATTCAGCACGGCGGTGGCGCAGCGGCACTGGCGCTATGGGCTGGATGCGAGGGGCGGACTGGAAGGGCTCTTCAACGAATTGGAGCCGAACCCGGCGCAGCAGCGGCTGGCCACATATGTGACGGACCTGGTGGGAAGGGTGAAGTCGGAGCAACGGGGCGGGGCGCGCAAGGACTATGGCTGGGACGCAGCGGGACGGCTGACGAAGGTGACGTTGGCGTCCGAAGTAGCGGGGGAGGGCGGCAGCGTCACGACGCAATACCAGTACGGCTGGGATGGGCTGCGGGTGGCACGGACGACGGGAGCGCAGACGTCGACGTACCAGTGGGCTGGAGGCGCGCTGGTGGAGGAGCGCTTGGCGGGGCAGCCTGCGCTGCTTTACACGCAGGGCGGAGGCATGACGGTGGCTGTGGGCGCCGAGCGCATTGCCCACGATGGATTGGGCAGTGCGGTGGGGCGCTACGCTGCGACAGGAGCGGGCACCCAGCACCGGTACGACGCCTGGGGTTCGTATCGCAATGAGACGGCCCCTACACCCTCTCAGGCGAGCCTTGGGTACACCGGACACGCCTGGGATTCGGAAGCAGGGCTCACATATGCCCAGCAGCGCTGGTTGGACACGAAGACAGGTCGTTTCCTGTCAAATGATCCTCTGGACGCGGCAGGATCGTTGACGATCCCCACAGAACTCAATCCGTGGCTCTATGGTCGTGGGAGTCCGCTTGTATTTTCGGATCCTGACGGGCGGTGCTCAAGGAAGTACGGAAATCGAAGCTGGAAGCTGTGTTTGGCTGAGTCTATGCAAGAGAAGGCTACAGCAGATTTGCTGGTAGCTCAGGACGACGCAGCCAAGAAAGTTGCGCTAGGAAACTACATAAGCGCTGCTCGGTATGAAGAAGAGGCGCTCAATGATGCTGATTTTCGGCGGAGTGTGGTGGATCCAGTTTTGTTGAATGTGTCTATCGGTGCAGTGGCCTCTCCTGCCATTGCTGCGAGTGCTGTTTTTTCTGAGGCGTTGCTTGTTTATGGTGTCTTTAGCGCATCGGTGAAGGCTACGGGGGTGGTGACTGGTGATAAGGTAGTGTTTGGTGTTTCAGGTGTTGATGTTTCGAGGTACGGCGAATGTCGTGGGGCATGGTGGGAGTGTGAGAGATTTTGGGATGGTGTGGGGGCGAGCTCTGAGCTTTTTGTCGCGGGCGCCGGAAGCGTCTTGGCCGCTCAAGATGCAGGTGGGCCGCTTGTCAGTCCACAGACACAGAAGGCGCTCAATGCGGTTGAGGACGCCTGGGGTAGTCTAGAACTAACTTCTCCGCGTGGTCATGTGAACCTTGCGCCATGGAAAAGGGGCGCGAAGGGAAGCGGAATCCGCAGCCCTAGGCCATCAAAAGCCCCCTTGGCGGCAAAAAATCATGCAAAGGCAGTTCGAGAGCGTGAGTTGGCGGCGGGTAATGACGAGGCCTCTGGGACGGCTGCTGCCTTGGAGCTTCGAGGAGGGGATGTCTATACTGGTATGAGCACGATGGGTCGGCCGCGTAAGATTAATGAGAGGGTCGAGGCATTGTATGATCGGGCGCCAAAGAAGAGTCCATATCATAAGAGGTGCGGTGAGGCTGATTGTCTGTCCAAGGTCTTCGATGCAGGGGAGGAGTCCAAGCTTCCTGGGTCTACAATAAGTACAGCCAGGATGCGTGGGCCAAATGCTGATGGCCTGGAGATGCATCTCGGGCCGCATGTGCCATGTTCTTCCTGTCAGTATGTCTTGGATTTTATTGGTATTAAGTATATTTCGGAATAAGGAGGATGAGATGGGTGTTTTGTCGAGTGTGGCTAGGTCGCGGCTTGTTGCTGCTGGTTGGGTGGAGGGACGTGATGTGGGCGATCAAGTGGCTCTTTGGAGGGAAATGTTGGAGGCGCAGGGGGGGTTTAAGATTTTCCCGGCTGCTGAAAGGGCGCTCCGGCAGTTTGGAGGCATTGTTGTTAGGCAGGACGGGGTTGGGCTGACATGTCATCGCCAGTCGTTTGTTGTTGATCCGATGGTGGCCGTTAGGAGTAGGAAGTTGTTTGGCAGGTATGAAGTTTTTCTTGGCGTGGGGCTTTATCCATTGGGTAGGGTTTTTGACGGCGAGGCGTATTTGGCGATTGCTGAGGATGAGCGTGTGTTTGCTGTTGGTGAGGGGGCTTGGTATTTTGGTTTGGGTGTGGTTGAGGCGATGGACGCTTTGCTTGTGGGGCGGATGCCGAAGCTGCTAGGGAGTCCTATTGGTCCTTGATGTTTGATGGTATTTGTTTGTGTGAATGTCGGGGCGGAAGCGGCGAAGCGCCATGTCCGAGGGCGAGTGAAGTTGCCCCGGTTTCGTGGAGTCCCACCCGCTGTGCGAAAAGGGTTCCACGATGCCGAAGTCACGCCCCCCATACCCGCCGGAGTTCCGTGAGCGGGTCGTCGAACTGCTGAAGGCCGGCAGGTCTGGCAAGAGTCTCGCAAGAGAGTTCGGCTGCACCGAGCAGAGCATCCGCGACTGGAAGAAGCAGTTGGAGGGGAGCGGCAGTGATGCCCCCAGCAACAAAGAGCAGACCAGCTCCGAGGGTGAGCAGTACCGCCTCGGATGAGCGCGCCGAGCTTGAGCGCCTGCGGCGCGAGGTGCGGGTGCTGCGCGAGGAGCGTGACATCCTAAAAAAACTACGCCAGCAAATATGGCCTGAGCTCCTCTTCGATGCCTCGGAGGTAGCCGTCCGGGTCGGCGCGAAAGCGTCGGCCCATGATGCGGGGGACGCGCCGGGCTTCGAGCTGAGCGCGTAATTGGTAACCGTCCGGCCAACGACGTGCCGGAAGGATTGAAGGCGGACTACGACCGTGCTCGGCGGGCGCCGCGATGCGC